>CAZKKR010000027.1:0-18089 GCA_964553605.1 uncultured Muribaculaceae bacterium
TACCTAAAATAGTAATTAATGCTTTGGTTTATGGGATATACAGAGTTTTAGCTTGGGTAGTTGCAGTTATGCTTCCACCAATGATGATTTTCTTTCCTTTATTTACTCTTTTAGAGGATTTAGGTTATTTACCAAGGATTGCTTTTAATATGGATAATATCTTTAAAAAATGTAATTCATGTGGTAAACAGGCACTTACTATGATAGAGGGATTTGGGTGTAATGCTGTAGGGGTTACCGGAGCTAGAATAATAGATTCACCTAGAGAAAGATTGATTGCGATATTAACTAATGCTTTTGTACCTTGTAATGGGAGATTTCCCCTATTAATATCTTTAATTTCAATGTTTTTAATTACTAATACTATGTTTGGATCTTTTATTTTAACTTTATTTATATTATTTGGTATTTTTATTACTTTTATTATTTCTAAAATACTTTCAAAAACAATTTTAAAAGGGGAGACTTCATCTTTTACTTTAGAACTCCCACCTTATAGAAGGCCACAAATAATAAAAGTGATAATTAGATCTATATTTGATAGAAGTTTATTTGTTTTAAAAAGGGCAGTTATAATATCTGCACCAGCGGGTTTTATAATTTGGATGTTTGCTAATATTTATATTGGAGATGCATCAATACTTAAAATATGCACTAATTTTTTAAATCCTTTTGGAAATATAATTGGAATGGATGGAGTTATATTGATGGCTTTTATTTTAGGATTTCCAGCTAATGAAATAGTAATTCCGATTATGATAATGGGTTATATGTCTTTAGGATATATTACTGATATTAGTAATATAACAGAGCTTAAAACTTTATTTATAAATAATGGATGGACGACTTTAACAGCAATATGTGTGATGCTTTTTTCAATATTACATTTTCCTTGTATGACAACTATTTTAACTATAAAAAAAGAAACTGGTAGTAATAAGTGGGCATTTTTATCATTTTTAATTCCATTATTTGTGAGTATAAATATTTGTTTTATAGTTAATTTAATTGGTGAAATTATATTATAAAGCCAGTGATTACTCACTGGTTTTATCTCCTTGATAAATATTTTCTTTATTCATTTTTTTATCAATGTCATTTAAAACATTGATTTTTTTGATAGTCCATTTTGGTTCAATTAGATCTTCTTCCATGGGATCTCCAGTTAGTCTTTGAATGACTATTTTAGGATTTAAATATCTTAGTTGCTCTATTACAATATCTACATATTCTTCTTCAGTTAAAATGTGAAATTTATTTTTATTATAATATGTTTCAAGTGGGGTATTTTTTAAAATAGATAGCATATGTATTTTAATTCCATCGATATTTTGTTTATTTAAATATTTTACGGTTTTTATCATCATTTCTTTTGTTTCATAAGGAAGTCCATTAATAATATGAACTACAGTAAATATATTATTTTCTTTTAATTTTTTTAATGTTTCTTCAAAGCATTTTAAATCATGACATCTATTTATTAGTTTTGATGTTTTATCATGAATTGTTTGCAATCCTAGTTCAATAGTAAGGAAAGTTTTTTTGTTTAACTCTTTTAAATATTCTAAGCATTCATCTGTTATTGCATCAGGTCTTGTAGCGATAGAAAGTCCTACGACATTTGGTAAGTTTAATATTGTTTCATATTTTTCTTTCAATATATTTACAGGGGCATAAGTATTGGTTCTAGCTTGAAAGTATCCAATATATTTACTATTGGGCCATTTTTTATCCATTATTTTTTTTACATTATTAAACTGTGTGATTAAATCTTCTTTAGGATTTCCACCATATTCACCAGAACCTATTTTAGAGCAGTATATGCATCCATTGTAACCTTTAGTTCCATCAATATTAGGGCAAGTGAAACCGGCATTTAAACTTATTTTACATACTTTTGTATTAAATTTTTGTTTATAAAAATAATCTAAAGTGTGATATCTTTTATTTGTATTTGAGTAGGGAAATGTGTTCATAAAATCACCATTTTTATTATATCATTATTTGTTTCTTTTGGGAAAATGTGTTAATTTTTGTAAAAAAGCTTTATATTATAAGGTTTTTTTGCTATAATGATTATGGGAGGTAGAAAAATGAAAAGAAATATACTTAAGGTACTTGGAATATCTTTCTTAATTTACGCATTTTTAAGTTGGATTATTCCTGTAGGCACTTATTCTGGAGGAAAGTTGTCGACTAGTGGTATTAGTCCGATTGGTCTTGCTGATTTAATAAACACTCCAATCAATGCAGTTCTTACTTTTGCTTTATATGCAGTAGTGTTTGCTGTTATTGGTGGTCTTTATGGAGTTATGAAAAAGACTGGAGCTCTTGATGCTTTAACTAATAAGTGGGTAAATAAGTTTGATGGTTGTGAAACTAGATTTTTAATTATTACTATGGTATTATTCGTTTTACTTTCATCAGTTACTGGACTTATTATTCCATTATTTGTTTTAGTTCCACTTTTTGCAGCAGCTTTATCTAAAATGAATTATGATAAAATTACTGTTTTAGCTGCAACTGTTGGTAGTTTACTATTAGGTAGTGTTGTTTCAACTTATGGTTTTAATATCACGGGATATACAAAAAACATTTTATCTTTAGATATGAATAATCAAATACTAGCTAGAATAATTTTATTTATTTTATTAACTTGTTTATTTGTATTTACTGTTGTTAACTCTAGTAAGAAAAAAGCTTCTAAAACTGTTGCTGACATGGAAGTAAAAGAAGTTAAAAAAGAAGTTAAGACAAAGGCTGAACCTAAAAAAGCTAAGACTAGTGCTAGTAAAACTACTAAAAAGCCAACAAGAAAAACTAATACTAAAGCTTTGGCTGTTAGTAAGCCAGTTAAAAAAGTGTCTGATGAAACATTTGTTAAAACTGCACCACTTTCTATTATTTTAACTATAATGTTTGTGGTAGCTATTTTGGGAATGTATAACTGGTATTACAGTTTTGGTATTGATATTTTTAACAAAATGCATGAAGCTGTTATGGGTGTTAAAATCAAAGATTTTGCTATATTTGAAAACTTACTTAGCGGTTTTAATCAATTTGGTTACTGGGGTAATGTTGAATTTGCAGGATTATTAATTTTTGCATCTATGGTAATTGCTTTTGTTTATAAATTAAATATCAACGAATATGTTGAAAGCTTTATAGCTGGAATGAAGAAATGGATGCCAACGGCTATTTATGCAGCTCTTGCTAGTGTAATTTTAGCTGTTTTATATCAAGCACTACAATCAGGATCTGGAACTTTAGTAGATTCTATTAATGGAAAATTATATGAATTAAATGATGGATTTAATCCAATTATTACTGGTGTTAGTGCATTATTTAGCGGATTTTTCTTTAATGATTTATACTATTTACTTGCTGATGCGTCAGTATTTATTACTTCATTTGATTCAGCTAGTTTATCAATTGCAGGCCTACTTATTCAATCAGTGTATGGTGTTGCAATGATGATTTTCCCAACAAGTGTTATTTTAATAGCTGGTTTAAGTTATTTCGATGTATCATATGGCAAATGGATGAAGTATATTTGGAGATTTGTTTTAATCGCATTCTTACTAGTACTTCTAGTTTGCGGAATACTAACATTAATTTAAGAAGCGCTATAAGCGTTTCTTTTTATTTTGTTTAAAATATGTTAAAATTAATTAGGTGGTATAATGTCATTTGAATATAAACTGGATGGAGAAGTGTATACTGTTTTAGTGGTTAAAAAAAGAAACAAAAACACATATGTTAAAATAAAAGACGATTTAACTATATATGTTACTACTAATTACTTAGCTACTAAGCGTTATATTAAATGTATTTTAGATAATGAAAAAGATTTTCTTAGAAAATCGTTAAATAAAGTAAAGCAGCACATGGAAATGGATAAAGAGTTCTATTATTTAGGACGAAAATATGATATAATATTAGTACCATCGGATAGGGTAATGATGGAAGATGGTAAGGTATATGTTAGTGATTTAAAAGTTTTAGATAAATGGTTAAAAAATGAAATGTTAAGAGTTTTTTCTGAACGTTTAGAATATAACTATGATTTGTTTGATGAGAAGATACCATTTCCTAAACTTAAAATTAGAAAAATGAAAACAAGATGGGGTGTATGTAATAAAAGAGATAATTCAGTTACCTTAAATGCTAAATTAATTAAGTATAGTTTAAGGGAAATTGATTATGTTATTGTTCATGAACTTAGTCATTTTGTTCATTTTGATCATTCTAGAGAATTTTGGGAAACAGTTAGTAAATATATGCCTTTATATAAAGATTCAGTTAAAATCTTAAAAGGGTAAGGTGGTAATATGAAAAAAATATTATATGCATTAGGACTTATTAGTTTATTACTTTTCAGTATATTTGTTACTCCAACATATGCAAGAGAAAAAACTTTGGGAGAGTTAAAAGCTGAAGCTGAGGCTAACAGAAAAGCTTATAATGCGGCCAAACAAGAAAAAAACATGAAGGCTGAAGAAAAAGAAAAAGCTTTAAATGATAAAGCAGCTGTTGAAAAAGAAATTGAAAACATCAATAATGAGTTAAAATCGATAGTTGAGCAAGTAGAACAACTTCAAAAAGATATCGATAGAAAAGATGCACAAATGAAAGATATCATGAGTTATGTTCAAGTAACTAATGGTGAAGCAAATTATTTAGAATATATTTTTGGGGCAACTGATTTTACAGATTTTATTTATAGAGTTTCAGTTGCTGAACAGCTAGGTGATTATAATAAAAAATTAATCGAAGAGTATAGTAATGATATTAAAAAACTTGAAGATAAAAAGCAAGAATTAACGCGTAAAGAAGAACAACTAAATAAGAAAAGAGAAGAACTTAGTCTTCTTCAAGCAAAACTTGCCGAAGAGATTAGTGATTTAAATAAAACGATGGTTGATAAGGAAACTGAATATAAGGCTACTATTAATATGATTAATAGTATGACTAAATGTAAGATGTCTGAGACAATGAGTCAGTGTATGACAAGACTTAGTAGAAGTATTGCTAATTCTAGTAGTAGTGTTGGTTCTGTAAGTGGTATTAAGATACCTAGTACTAACGGTACTTATATGCCTATTAGTCATGGTTATGTGACTAGTGATTTTGGCTGGCGAAGTTATGATAATAGTTACCATAAGGGAATAGATTTTTCGTATTGTTCTGGTTGTACTGGTCCAATTTATCCTGTAGCTTCTGGTCAGGTCGTTCTTGTTCAGCCATGGGGCACTTATAAAGTAGGAGGACGTAACTGCGGTAGTAATATAGTATATGTTTTGCATAATGTCGGAGGACATCCATATGTTACTTCTTATTGGCATATGGCATCAGTCTCAGTTAGTCAGTGGCAAAATGTAACGCCAAATACGGTTTTAGGTCAAGTAGGCGGCGATAATGATGCTTGTGCAGGGGCTAGACATTTACATTTAAATTTATTTGATGGAAATACATGGAGTGGAGCTAATTCATATACAGCTAATCAAGGAAGAATTAATCCACGAACTATAATGCCACAAATTCCTTCAAAGGGAACTAGATTTGTCAGATAATTTAAAGAGGAAATAATTCCTCTTTATTTGACATTTTTAAGTATTAATTTTTGTTATATTACTTTTGGTGATATAATGAAAGTGAAAGTTTTTGATGAGTCTCATGAAAAAGATTTAGAAGAGGCAATTAATAATTTTATAGAAGAAGCGGATCCTGAAATTTTTGATATTAAATTTTCAGTATCTTTAGGGGTTTTTTCGGAAGAACAAATATTTTGTTTTTCAGCATTAATTTTATATGAGTAGGTGGTTAGATGAAGAAAACTGGCTTTTTAGCTGGAGCAGCTATTTCAACAATTGGAATTGTTTTGTGTAAGGTTATAGGATTAGTGTATGTAATCCCTTTTTATGCGATTATAGGAACGCAAGGCGGGGCTTTGTATAGTTATGCTTATGCGATTTACAATATATTTTTAAATTTGGCTACTTCTGGTATTCCTGTAGCCATGAGTAAAGTTGTTTCCGAATTTAATGAGATGGGTTATTATAATACTAAAGAAAGAACTTTTAAAATAGGTCTTAGAATTATTTCTATTTTGTGTATTATTTCTTTTTTAGTGTTATTTATATTTGCTCCGCAAATTGCTTATTTAATTATAGGAGATGTTAAGGGTGGAAATACAATTGAGGATGTAACTTTAGTTATTAGAATTATTTCAACAGCAGTACTTGTTGTTCCTCATTTGAGTGTTTCTAAAGGTTATTTGCAGGGTCACAGAATTATGCAAGTATCTTCTATAGCTGATGTTTTAGAACAAGTTGTTAGGGTTGCAGTTATTTTAATAGGTAGTTTTGTCAGTTTAAAGATACTACATTTACCTTTGAATACAGCTGTTGGTTTTGCTGTTTTTGCTGCAACAGTTGGAGCTTTAGCAGCTTACTTTTATGTTCATAGTAAAATTAAAAAAGCTAAAAATTTAAATAAAAGTGCTAAACCACTACCAGAGGAAAAAGAATTTACTAATAAGAAATTAGTTAATAAAGTTATTTTTTATGCAATGCCTTTTGTTGTTATTTCACTTTTAGAAACTTTATTTGTTAATGTTGATATATTTACGGTTGTTAAAAGTTTGGCTAGTTTGGGGTATACTACAAAAATAGCTGAAAATGTAATCAGTGTTATATCTACATGGGGTTCTAAACTTAATATGATAGTTATGGCAGTCTCTACTGGTATTATAACTAGTTTAATACCAACTATTGCTTCTAGTTATGCGGTTAAAAATATTAAGGAAGTTAATAGTAAAATTAATCAAGCTTTACAAATACTTTGTTTAGTTATTATTCCTTTAGCTGTAGGTATGAGTTTTATGTCAAAAGCTGTTTGGACAGTGTTTTATGGTTATAATGAACTTAATAGTTCAATATTTAGTTTACTTATATTTTCACAAATACCGCTTGCAATATGTTCAGTTTTAGTTAATACTAATCAAGCTATGACGAATACTAAAGCAACTGTTACAGCTTTGCTTGGATCATTAATTCTTAAAATAGCATTAAATGTTCCAATGATGCATTTATTTAATAAAATAGGATTTGAAGCTTACTATGCAACTATTACCTTAAATATATTAATTGATTTAGTTGAATCAGTTTATTTGATGTATAGGGTTAAAGCTAAAACAAATATTAGTTTTGCGTTAGCTTTTAGAACTTTTGTTAAAGTTATTTTGTGTACAGCAATTATGGTAACCAGTTTATCTATTTTAAACTTATTCATTCCTAATTTTTCACCATCTAGATTTATGTCAATTATTTATATAATTATTTATGGAGTAGTAGGAGTAATCATATACTTATTTATGGCATATAAGTCTAATACTATTACAGAAATTGTCGGAAAAGAATTTGTTAATAAAATACTTATAAAATTTAGAAGATTTGTGCGCAGATAGAAATTGACTATAATTTATAATATGGTAAAATATAAAAGAAAAAAAGAGGTGAGGAAATGGAAGAATTATCATTTTTGGATAAGATTAAAATTTTATTTGATAATATTTTAGCTCATCCTCTTTTTACGTTGCTTATTTTTGTGCCAGTAATTATTTATTTTTTGCAGAAAAAACATGGTAAAAAAGTTTATGTTATTTTATATTTTGTAATTATATTTTCGATTTTATTTGCTTTTGGAGATGTTTTATTTAAACTATTTGATAATCTGATGGATGGATTATTTATGGTTTTATACTTTCCTAATTTTATTACTTTATTTGGAGTAGTTTTACTTACTTCAATGTTTACTTTGATCGCAATTTTTAGTAGAAAAATGCTTAGGGTAAATAAAGTGATAAATTTTGTCTCTTTTGGGGTAATTCAATTTTTGTTTGTTTTGGTTTTACTTACAATAAGGGCCAATAAAATAAATGTTTATAAGACAAATGCTTTATATACTAATAGTGATGTTTTAAGCTTAATGCAGCTTCTTGTTGGGATGTTTGCTCTTCAAGTTATTTCTATTTTGATAATTAGTTTAATTAATAAATTAGCTTATACTTTAGATAAAAAGCATGGACTTCTTTCCGTTAGTGATGAAACTCAAGTTAATAAACTTTCAAAAAATAAATTAGTTAAGGCAATTAAAATTAATAATGAGAAGGTTGGATTTATTAATGTTGCTGACACTAAAGTAACTAGTAAACCTAAGTTAAAACCTTTTAAATTTGATATTAATAAAATAGAATCTATTGGTTTAGAAACTAGTGAAAAAGTTAAACCTTATAGTGTTATTACTTTAAACAGTAATGTATTTAGTTATTTAAATGAAATATTAAAACCAAGAAGATTTAAGTTTATTAAACTTGATTCTGATAAAATGAAAAGCATTAAGTTAAATGGTAGATTAAGATCTAAACTTCCATTTAATAAAGTTATTATAGAAAATAAAATATTTACATATTTAAATGAAATAATAAAACCTAGGAAATTTAGATATGTTAAATTAGATTCAGATAAAATAAAAAGTATTAAATTAAATGGTAGGATTAAAGCTAAAAAAGCATTTAATATTATTTCTCTTACAAATAAAGATTTTACTTATTTGAATGAAATAATAAAACCAAGGAAATATAAAAATACTTTATTGGATTTATCTAAAACGCAGGATGTTAGCTTGGATGTTCCGGCAAAAGAGAAAAAGCCATTTAATAAAGTTAAGCTTAATGATAAAGAATTTGGATATTTAAATGAGGTTATTAAACCAAGGAAAATTAAGAAGACTACTTTAGATTTAAATAAGACTCAAAATATTGAATTAGATGTTCCAGAAAAACCTAAAAAACCATTTAGTAAGAGAATACTTGAAAACAAATATGTTTCTTATTTAAATGAAATAATTAATCCTAAAAAGTATAAACCTACCACTTTGGATTTAGATAAAACCCAAAATATTGAATTAAATAATGCTTTTGATAAAAAGAAATTTATTAATGAATTAGATAGTTCTTCACAAGAGGTAAAACCAGATTTATTAAAACCTATGAAAAAAACTTCTGAGACGGTTTCAAAAAGTGAAGTTAAAAATAATAAGACAATTGAAAATTTAAATATTATCGATATTCAATCAACACTTGATATTATGTCAAAATGTCATTTAATTAAAACAAATTTAAAAGGTTTTGATAATGTACTTACTGTTGATAAACTTAAAATAATTAATTTTAATCTACTTATGAAGGTATTAAAACTATATAAACTATATAAGTAATTTATATAGTTTTTTAATGTGTAAAATAAACAAATATATATAAATTAGTTATTGTTAATTTTATTTGTGTGTGTTATTATTACTATAGAAAGTAGGGGAAATATGAAAAAAGTAAGAGATAGTAAATCAATGTTAATATTTGTATTACTTGCAATAACACTAATAATGGTGGTAGGTTTTGCTGCATTTAGTACGGCACTTCAAATAAATGGAACAGCAAATATTTCTACTAGTTGGTGTGTAGGATTTGATAATACAAAAACAAATACTTATCAAATAACAAAAGGAAATAATACAGGAACAAATCCAACAGCAACAATGGGATATAGTGGAACTGCATGTTCAAGCACATACGTTCCTATAGCAAATTTAGGAGCGACATTTTATCAACCAGGAGATAAAGTAGAATACACTTTAACAATAGCAAATAAAGGAAGCATAGAGGCCGCAATAGCAAGTATAACAGTAGATGGAAACTCTGTAACAAGTGATCAAACAATAACAAAAGGAAATATAATATGGAAAGTATATATGCCAGCTTCTACTACACTAGCTGCAACAACCGGAACAACAACAATGGTAGTATCAGCAGAATTTCAAAATACAACAAATTTAACATCATATACTGCTCAGGAGACCCAAACAATAACAGTAGGAATAAATGCAGTACAAAGTACAGGAAGTAATGCGATGGTTACAACACAGCCAACTCAAACAGTATATGCAATAAACACAAATGAAATTACTAAAAATTCATCAATATTACAAGATATAGGAACAACATATGGATCATGTGCAGCAACTGGCAAAAATACATGTTTAAGATATACAATAGAAAATGATATAGTAATAGGAGCAGAAGTATGTTTTATAAAAGGTGGAACAGAATATTGTTTAACCGGATGGGTAAATGAATCATCTTTAGGAACTACTCCAATATATGATGCCAATGTATTAACATTACAAACAGCATTTACTGAAACAAATGCTTGTGATGATATTATCGGCTTGGATTATGACTGTGGTGCCTCTGGTTTGAGCGCTTTTACTGATTCCAGTGGTGCTGGTGGTGCTTATGATGGCTCTTGGGCCTGTGACGTCGGTAATGTTGGGGTTGCGTATTGTGGCGCTAATGGGGGAGGGTAATGACTGAGTAGCCTTGCCCCAGGTATCTTAATATCTAGCATCCTTATCATTTTGCATATGTTAAAATGTAATGGTGCCGAAAGAGGAAGACGAATGTAGGCACCTGCAAAGTTAGAAAATGACCATTTTTATAAAATTATAAAATTTAAAACTTTAGAATTTTTCTAAAGTTTTTTTGTCTAAATTTGCTTGATTAATTTTTTTAAAATATTCACATTATATTCATAGAATGTAATGGAAGGAGAAAAACATGTTTGGTAATTTTGAGGAATCAGCCAGAAAAGTTTTAGTTAATGCAAAAAAGGAAATGTATGATCTTCATCATCCTTATGTTTCATCTGAACATTTATTACTTTCCATTTTAAAAAGTGATAATGCAGTTACGGAAAGATTAAAAAAATATAATTTGGATTATCAAGTGTTTAAAAAGGAAATTGTAAAGGTTTTAGGTAAGGGAAGTAAACCTAGCCAGTGGTTTTTATACACGCCTTTATTAAAGCGTATATTGGAAAATGCGGTAATAGATGCGAAAGAAAACAATAATGGAATAGTTACTATAAATCACTTATTTTTGAGCCTTCTTGAAGAAGGTGAGGGAGTAGCTATTAGAATATTAATTGGTATGAATATTGATATTGATGAGCTTTATAATGATTTTTCTTATAAATTAATTAATGTTAAAAGTAATAAAAAATTATTGTTGGAAGAGCTTGGAATTAATTTAAATGAAAAAGCTATTAATGGTGAAATAGATCCTGTTATTGGTAGAAATAAAGAAATTAAAAGAGTTTTAGAAATTCTTTCTAGAAGAACTAAAAATAATCCAGTATTAATTGGTGATGCTGGTGTTGGTAAAACGGCTATTGCGGAAGCAATTGCATGTATGATAGTAAATGATGAGGTTCCTTTTTCTTTGAAAAATAAAAGAATAATAAGTTTAGATATGGCATCAGCTGTGGCTGGGACTAAATACCGCGGAGAATTTGAAGAACGAATGACTAAAATTATAAAGGAAATTGAAGAAAATGATGATATTATACTATTTATTGATGAAGTTCATACATTAGTTGGTGCGGGTGGGGCAGAAGGGGCGATTGATGCATCTAATATATTTAAACCAGCTTTAGCTAGAGGTAAAATTAGATGTATTGGAGCTACTACTACAGCGGAGTATAAAAAGTATATTGAAAAGGATAGTGCTTTAGAAAGACGTTTTCAAAAGGTTTTTATTGATAAGCCATCCAAAGAAACTGTTAGAGATATTTTAATTAATTTAAAAAATATATATGAGGAATTTCATAATGTTATTATTTCATCAGATATTATAGACTTAATTATAAATTTGTCTTCAAAATATATATATGACCGGAACGAGCCAGATAGATCTATAGATGTATTGGATGAGGTTTCAGCCATGGTTAATTTAAAAGAAAGTGCTGAAGTAAAAAACTATAAGACTAAAAAACGTGAATTACAAATGATAATTGATAATAAGCGCAAAGCTATTTTAAGTGGTGATTTTAAAAAAGCTAGCGAATTAAAAAATGCTGAATATGAATATATGGATATAATAAATAATTTAGAGCTTAATTTATATAAATATAAAAGAAAAAAAGTTACTAAGAAGGATGTCGCAGAAGTTGTTAGTTTGAAATCAGGAGTTCCTGTTTATGAAATTTTAAATGAGAAAAAAAATATTATTAAAGAAGTGAGAAAAACATTTGATAAATTTATTATTGGTCAAGATAAAGCTATTAAAGATATTACTAATATTACTAAAAAAATAAAACTAGGTTTTAATGATAAATGTTATTCTATTTTGTTTTGCGGTCCTTCGGGAGTTGGTAAGACAGCTTTAGCTACTTTATTTGGTAAAAATTTAGTGGGGGATAATGTTATTAAACTAGATATGAGTGAATATAAAGAGGCTCATAGTATTAGTAAAATTATTGGTTCTCCTCCTGGTTATATAGGATATGATGATAATAATATATTAGAAACTATTCGCAGCAAACCTAATTCTGTTTTAATTTTAGATGAAATCGAGAAAGCTCATAGTGATGTTATTAATTTGTTTTTAGGGGTGTTAGATGAGGGGAAAATTAAAACTAGTAAAGGAGTAGAAGTTAGATTTGATAATGTAATTATTGTGATGACTTCAAATGTTGGATATTTGAATAATAGTTTAGGTTTTAATAATAAAATTGAAGAGGTTTCTAAATTAAATGAAAACTTTTCTATTCCATTTATGAATAGAGTAGATAAAATAGTTGAATTTAATTATCTTAGTAGAGAAGATATTTTAAAAATAATTAATTTAAAACTTAAGGATTTGCGAAAAAAATATAAAAATAAAATTGATATTGGAATTAATGAAGATATTGGTAATGAAATTTTAAAGCTATCTAATTATAAATTATATGGGGCTAGGAAAATTGAAAAAATAATTAAAGACAGCATAGAAGCGCAAATTATTGATGGTATTATAAATGATGATAAGGAAGTTTTTATTCATAATTTAATGCAAATTACATAAAAACAGAAGTTTTTAAGCTTCTGTTTTAAAATCTATAAAAAAGGTTTTGTACCATACTAGAAAAACGTATACAGTCCATAGCTTTCTACAGTGATTTTTCTTTGATTTATAGTGTTCTTCTAACATCTTTAATAGTTTTTCCCTATTAAAGAAATCTTTAGTGAAATCTTCTTCAAATATTTCTTTTACAATATTATAATATTTTTCTTCTCTAAACCATTTGATAATTGGTACTGGGAAGCCTTTTTTTCTTCTTTTATACCATTCTTCTGGTATTCTTTTTGATGCGGCTTTTCTTAAAGCATATTTAGTTGTATTGTGTGATATTTTATATTCTGTAGGTATGGTTTTAGCTAACTTAAATACTTCTTTATCAAGTATAGGTACTCTTAGTTCTAATGAGTTTGCCATACTCATTTTATCAGCTTTAAGCAAAATGTCATTTGGAAGCCAAAAGTACATATCTAAATATTGCATTTTGGTTACGTCATCTCGGCCTTTTACTTTATCAAAATATGGTTTTGTTATATCTTGAAAAGTAGTATCATTTTGATAATTTGGATTTAAAATGTCATTAGCTTCTTTATTATCAAAAATAAAGGCATTTCCAACATAGTAATCTTCGATTTTTGATCCACCTTTTGTTAAAAAGTTTTTACCATGAAAGCTTGGAAGAGGGGATACAATATTTTTCATAAATTTTCTTAAAAAGAAAGGTAATTTACGATATTTTTTTAATTTTGAATCTTCATCATATGAAGTATATCCACCAAATAGTTCATCAGCGCCTTCTCCAGACAAGACAACTTTTACATCTTTGGCAGCTAGTTTTGATAAAAAGTATAAAGGAACGGCTGATAGATTGGCTGTTGGCTCATCAGCGTAATATTGAACTTTATCAATGCTTTCAAAAAAGTCATCAGCATTTATTAATTCATTTTTATTTTGAATTCCTAAAAGATCAGATAGATCTTTAGCCATTGGTACTTCATTAAAGTCTTTATAATCAAATCCTACTGAGAATGTTTTATCTGGCTTTAAATAACTTACAACATATGATGAATCAATTCCACCTGATAGGTATGCGCCTACAGGAACATCACTTATTAGGTGATAGTCAATTGATTTAGTAATTGTATTATCTATATTTTCAACTAGTTCATCTAAATCTTGAACCATTGGTTTAAAATTGATGTTGTAATATTCTTCTATTTGTAATTTATTTTTATTATGATCATATATGAAATAATGACCAGGTTTTAATTTATATACACCTTTAAAAAATGTTTCATTTAATACTGAAGTTTGAAATGTTAAGTATGGTTTTAAAGCTTTTTTATTAACTTCTTTTTTAAAGTCTTTATGATGGAGAAGACTTTTTATTTCAGATGAATACATAAATGTTCCATTCATATTTGCATAATAGAAAGGTTTTTGTCCAAAATGATCTCTAGCTCCAAATAATATTTCGTTTTTCTTGTCCCAAATTACAAAAGCAAACATGCCTCTTAATTTATCTAATATTTTTTCTTTATATTCTTCATAACCATGTAAAATTACTTCGGTATCAGAATTTGTTTTAAATATATGACCTTTTTCTATTAAATCTTTTTTAATTTCTTTAAAGTTATATATTTCACCGTTATAGGTGATTACCATAGAATCATCTTCATTAGTCATCGGTTGTCTTCCTGTTTTTAAATCGATAATTGATAATCTTCTAAAGCCCATGGCAATATTATCATCTTTGTAGTATGATTCATCATCTGGGCCTCTATGAGCGATAGCATTATTCATTTTCTTTATTTGGTCTTTATCTTTTTTATTTATGTATCCACAAAATCCACACATATTATCACCTTTCTACAGCTTGTTAAAAAAACTTAAAATATTTTCAGTTTCAATTTCTAGAGGATCTATAAATTTTTCATTTAACTTTAATTTTCCTTTTAATATTGAAAGCTCTGTGCATCCTAAAATATATGCATCAGCATTTACATCTTTTATAGCATCATTTATTATATTTATCGGAACTTCTTTTCCACTTTTAACATAATCATATATTATTTCCATTATTTTCTTTTGATCAGGTAGAGTATATTCGATGTTTTCTTTTTCAAGTTCTTGTTGATATAGTTTTGATTTAATAGTTCCTGTTGTGGCTAATATAGCTACTTTTTTATATTCTTTTTCTTTTACATGCTTAACAGTGTTTTTAATTAAATTATTTATTGGAACATTTATTTCTTTTTGTAATTTTTCATGAAAATAGCAAGAGGTATTACAAGGTATTGAAATCATTTTTACCCCTAAATTTTCTAATGTTTTGCAGTTTTGGAGTAGGTAAGGGTATGGGCTATTATCACTTTCGTTTAATATGTATGCTGTTCTATCTGGCGTAGATGAATAACTTAATATTGCAATATTTAAGTGTTCTTGATCTTTGTTTGCTTTAGTTTTTTCAGTAATCATCTCATATAGATAACTACTAGCAAGGGGACCTAATCCGCCTACAATTCCTAAATCATATTTCATATTAATCACTATCCTTCGGAGGGTATAATTTAAATAACTTAAAGTCTTTCATATATATTCTGTTTGCCCAAAACCATCTATATAGGCTAAGGTCTTTGGAATATTTTAAAGTGTATGTATATTTTTTTTCTTTTATTAGCTTTTGAGCTTCTTTTAAAACTTTTTTGTTATATACGTATTTTTTTAATAAGCTTTTTGGAGTATATAACCATAAATGTTTATTGTAATTATATATTGTTTCACTTTTTTTATTTAAAACATAATCTTCTACAATATATCTGGCAAGATTGCATCCGGCTGCGGTTGTAAAAAAGCTACTTCTACCTTGTCTGATATTTATTTCAAATAGTTTATATTTTTTATCTCGATAATCGTATTTAAAATCAAAATTGGAATATCCAACGTATTTTATGTCTTCTAAAAACTTTTTTATTTGTTTATATAGTTCTTGATTTCCTTCGGAAATTAGAGCTTTGTAATTTCCTATTCCATATGGCGTGTGTTCTTCTAATATGCATCTTCCTAAGCACATCATTTTGACTTTTCCATTTTTATCAGAGTAGCAGTTCATAACATACATTGTGTCGTCATTTCCAGGAATAAAGTCTTGAACTATTATGTTTGAACGATAATTTGAACTATAAATATTTTTTATGATATTTTCTAATTCTTTTTGATTTTTTGCTTTATAACTTTTTTCTTTCCCTTTAAATTCAACTTTTGAATAATCTGTACTACTAGCTGGCTTAACGGCTACTGGAAAAGCAAATGGTAATTTAATAGTATCTTTGTTTTGATAAGTTACAATATAAGTTTTTGGATAATCTAGTTGGTGCTTTTCACATATTTTGTAGAACGATTCTTTGTTTTCTAATTTATCTTTAAGTTCTTTATCTAAGAAAGGTAAAATAAAGTATTTTTCTAATAGTGTTTTATTATTGACAATTAAATCAGTATACCATTCAGCACATGATAATAGTATTAATTTTTCATATTTACTTTTATATTCTTCTCCAATACTTTTCATTATTTTTTTAAATGAAGCATCTTCGGCTAAATCTTTATAAATTTTGACATCTATGATTTTGCTGTTTTTTGTTTCAATTAGTTCTGCTTTTCCTATAGCTAGAGATTTGATACCATATTCTTCGTGAAATGATCTAGCTAGTCCATATGCATTTGCATCTGTTCCTAAAATTATTGGCAAAAATTTGTTTTTCATTTTAATTCACCTATTTATTATTTTACCAAATATAGTTTTATAAGTAAATTAAATAGGTAATTAAATATTTAAAAAAATTTTATATATATAAATAGTAAAAAAAAAGCAAAAAAGTTTTCCACATTTTAATTGTGGAAAAACACTTATAAAATAAGGGGAAAGTAAATGTTTAGTAAACAAAACTGTCTAATGAATGTCAAAAAAAGTCCTAAAAATCATATACAAAAATTTTTTGTTGTGCTATAATTTGTTTAGGTGATTAAGATTATGCTTGAAGAAATCAAAGTCATACTTGACGGTAATCAAAGTATTACAGGAGATGTTAAAGAAAACCTTTTAGAATTAATAACGATCTTTAATGATATGTTTAAAGACGTTAGTTTAGAGACTTTGAAAGACAGACTTAAGAGCTTAAAGATAAAAAGGGAAAGTATGTATTTAGCTAAACTTCCATGTGAATATAAACCATTTAATAATGAAATTGTTATTAATGTAGGAAGATTTGAAGAGTGTGATGCGAAACATTGGCTTATGCATGCACTTCTTGGAATTATTACTGCTAAAGATAATTATTATGGTTTTAATAATTCAGAAAATACTTTTATTGCTTTAAACGAAGGATATACAGAAATACTTACTAATAATTTAGTTGGTGATGTTGAAGATAATTTCTTCAATAGTGAAATTATTATGACCAACTTAATTGGTAAGATAATTGGTGAAGATATTTTGTACGATGCTTATTTTAATAATGATTCAGAAAAATTATTAAGAGCTATGGTTGAGGCGGAGGAAAAATAGTATGAGTTTATTGGATATTAATAATGGCGCAAATAAAGGATATTCAGAAAAAGTAAATGGTGTGGATGGTTCAAAGCAAAGACTTACGGAAAATGTCGTAGAATTATGTCAGGAATATCCTGAAATAGTTGAGGAAGCTAAGTTATATACTGGTACTGGTGTTTATTCAGATGATTCTATCATTAATTCTATGAAGAAAGAAGCACCAACACAAACTTTAGGAATGTAAGCTAACTTTTGTTAGCTTTTTATATTATAAAAACGACTTATAAAAGTCGTTATTTTTATATTGGTGACCCCTTAGGGATTCGAACCCTAGACCCACTGATTAAGAGTCAGTTGCTCTACCAACTGAGCTAAGGAGTCATCTGCTTCCAATAAAGTATATCACGAAAATAAAAAAAAGAAAATACTATTTAGGACAAAAATAATGTTAAATTTATTTTTTTTGTAAAAAATGCTTGTCAAATTTCATAAAATAAGGTATACTTAAAAAGTCAAATGACATTTGGGCTTGTAGCTCAGTTGGTTAGAGCACACGCTTGATAAGCGTGGGGTCGTAGGTTCAAG
>CAZKKR010000028.1:0-17963 GCA_964553605.1 uncultured Muribaculaceae bacterium
ACCCGAAGGAACAGATTTACAGTCTGCCGCGTTTAACCACTTCGCTACCTCTCCATAAAAATGGTGCCGGAAATAGGACTTGAACCCACAACCTACTGATTACAAGTCAGTTGCTCTACCAATTGAGCTATTCCGGCATAAATGGTGGGCGCTATAGGACTCGAACCTATGACCCCCTGCTTGTAAGGCAGGTGCTCTAACCAACTGAGCTAAGCGCCCGAAAAAACTTTAGTAGACGTTATTAAATATAACATCTCTAGGCTTATTTGTCAATACCATTTACGGTATTTTTTATTTTTTTAAGTTCTTTACTAGTCCATTCTGGTAGTTTTTTGGCTAATGTGGTAAATCCACTAGCTGTTTCAATAATTTTATGCTTTCTTTGTTTTTTATTTATTTTATAATTTATATTTTTTATACTTAATTTTAAATGGGCTTCTTCCTCATCAACTTCTAGTATTTCAACATATATATGGTCTCCAACATCGATAAAATCATGTATGTCTTTAACAAATCCTTTTGATATTTCAGATATGTGTATTAAACCAGTATAATATTCATCAAATGACATGAAAGCGCCATAAGGTTCGATGCAAGTGACTGTGCCTTTAACTATTTTCCCTTTCGTATATTTAACCATGGTTACACCTCTGTCTAATATTATACCATAAATATATCGAAAGATTTATTTTTTTTAAATTTTGCGGTATAATGACTTTGGTGATTTTATGAAAGATGAAGAAAAAATAAAAGATGTTATAGATAAATTGCGTCCATTTTTAGTAACCGATGGTGGAGACATTGAATTTGTTCGTTATGAGGACGATATTGTATATGTTAAAATGCTTGGGGCATGTGCGGGATGCAGTTTAATAGATTATACTATTAAAGACGGTGTCGAAATGGCAATTAAGGAAGAAGTTCCAAGAGTTAAAGAAGTAGTAAACATTTCCTAATGTTTACTTTTTTATTCTAACCATTCTATAGTAGGTAAGATATTTTTTAAGTATCTGTATATTTTTTTTAATATTTGTTCATATTCATCTACTTTATCTATTATTATTAAAAGTGTTTCTTCCTTTTCTCTTTCTGTTATAATTTCTTCATATATATCAAAGTAGTGTGTTGGATAAAGCATTCTAGCAAAAAAAAGGATGTATTCTTCATTATTTAATTTTGCACCGGTTAAGTAATAGTGTAAGTCGCTATCTATATTTTTATTATTAAAAAAGTTCTGTTTAAAATACTCAGATATATCTCTTATTTTAGAATCAACCTTAATATTTAATGGATTATATAAGTCAAAGATGGTGTAGTTACTTGTTATTCTTTCATGGGCATATACTTTATCTATATATTCTTTATTTAAATTATTTACTAAACTGATTGCCGTTTCACCTAAGCCGATAAAATAACTAAAACTTTCTTTTATCAGTGGGTGTTTTTTCCCCAACATACTTATTTGATATTCTAAATAATCATTTTTTATTTCCCATAATTTCCCAGGATTATATGCCTCTTTACCTATTACTATATTGGAAAAAGCTAATATGTTTTCTATAGTTATTTTCCCTTTATAATATATTGTTTTCATCAATATATATGGGATATTTTCAACAATTGTTAGTGGTTTACCATTTATGTTTAAGACAATCGGATGGACATACATTTTATTATTTAGCATTTCAAGATGCATATTATAAATTTTATTTATTTTGGCTATTTCTTTATCATATTTAATGAATATGTATCTAGTTTCATTAATATAAAAATAATAACCTTGGGCATTTTGAAAAATATTATCTGGGTATAAATTGTAATAATAATTTATAACATTTTTCATATGACACCCCTATATAAATTTATGTGAATATATCTATCTTAATTACACTATTTGGGTATTTTATCTGCACCATATGTTCTTTTTAGAATATGTTATATTGAGAATGGGGTGGATTATATGTGTAATAATTCTGGCGACAGCAAGTGCATCTCTGAAATTTTAACGGTGATAAATATTCTTCAAAATAATGCAGAGTGCGCTGACGCTTGCTTAGATACTTGCGATCGTGGTTTTTTAGGAAATTCAATAACGCCATTTGCTTATAATACAAGACCAATTATGCTTTATACTGGTGACAGTAATGGACTTACTCCTTGGACTATGCCAACAACTAGAGAGGAAGAGGCTACTGAGACCAGCAGTGTCTTTAGAGTAGAAAAGGTCGATGGAAATTGCGCAACTTTCAGAGTTTTAGCACCTAATCCTGACACTACATCTACTTCACCATATATTTCAACAAATTCATTTTTTACTATGAATTTGAACTGTGTGTGCGCTATTAGATGCTTAAATGATACGATCGTTGAAGGTGTTTAAAAAAAATAATGACTTAGTCATTATTTTTTATTCGAAATAATTAATTTTCATGGCCTTTTTTACTTCTTTCATGGTTTCTTTAGCCTTTTCTCTAGCTTTAAGACTTCCCTCTTTTAAAATTTGTTCTACTTCTTCAGGATGCTCATTATAGTACTTTTGTTTTTCATGAATAGGTTTTAAAAATTCTAGTAAGTTTTCAAGTAATTCTTTTTTACAAGCCACACATCCTCTTTGGCCATTTTTGCATTCCTTGCATACATTATCTAAATTTTTATTACCGATTAATTTATGATAATAGTATACCATGCAGATATCAGGATTTGCTTTGTCATCAACTTTTATTTTATTAGGATCGGTCACCATACTCATTACTTTTTTCTTAATTTCCTCGTCATTATCAGCTAAGTAAATGGCATTACCTAAGCTTTTCCCCATTTTTTCATTGCCATCTATACCTTTTATTCTTGGAAATTTTGAAAGATAAGCTTCTGGCTCTAGTAATGTTTCACCATATATGTTATTAAATTTTCTCACTATTTCCCTGCACTGCTCTAATAATGGTAGTTGATCTTCACCTACGGGAACTAAGTTCCCTTTAAAAGCAGTAATGTCAGCAGCTTGACTCACAGGATAGCCTAAAAAGCCGTATGTTATGCTCTCCCCTTGTTCACCGAAAAGATCTTTTTTTTGTTTTATTTCAGCCTTTACGGTCGGATTTCTTTCGAGTCTAGATATTGTTACCAAATTTGAATAAAAAACGGTTAATTCAGCTATTTCAGGTATCAATGATTGAATAAATATATGGGCCTTTTGGGGGTCAATACCAATCGATAGTAAATCTATGGTTAAATCTTTAACACTTTTTATCACTTTATCGGGATCATTAAAATTATCTGTTAAAGCTTGAACATCAGCAATTTCAATATAGGTTTCATACTCGTTTTGAAGTTTTGCCCAATTGCCAACAGCCCCAAAGTAATGGCCTAAATGAAGGTGCCCTGTTGGTCTAATTCCGGTTAATATTGTTTTCATATTTTATCCTTTCTAATATGTTATTTTTCTTCCTTTAATTGTATAGATGTATAGTGCACTTAAAAATTCTTCATTAAATAATGGAATATACTTTAACATATTTTTATTATTATTTAAAATGTTTTCGTAGAAGTATTTGGTTACTTGTCTACTATCTATGATATTTGTTATATCTTTATCTTTTAATTTGGTTTTAATTTTTTCAATATCAATGCTTTCGGTATTTGATAAAGCATTTAATAATCCTCTATTATATGTGTGTATATCATAAATATTAGATTCATCAAATTTAAATATTTTTCCGGCTTTTTCAACAATCTTATTGAAATTATTGTATCTTGTATTTTTATTTATTATTTCATTAAATATTTCAGTTTCAAATATTTTATTTAATATTGAATTATCTTTCATTTTAAATATGTTATTTAAATTATCTTCAAATATATCATTATATAAATTATAGTTTTTTATTAAATTATATTTTCTAAAAGTAAACTTATCTCCATCTAGCTTATCAAATGTTTTCATAGCGTCATTATAACCAAATCTCATGGCTTCTTTAGCCTTTTCTTTATCGAACACAAGAAATGAAGCTATTTTATTTCTTGGGCTAATATAAGTAACTTCTACACTTTCATCTTTTAATTTCTTTTTTATTCCAACAGCTCTTAGGTCAACAGCAATTATTTTTGTCGCACCCATTTCAATCGCTAAATTAACAGGAAAATTATCATAATACCCGCCATCTATATATAATTCATTATTAATTATGTATGGTTTGAACGCTGGATAGCAGGAAGAAGAGGCAATTATATAACTCTTAGCTGTATCTTTAGTTAAATCTTTTTTAAATTTAATTACTGGTTTTCTTTTGGAAAAATTATATGTTATTAGTCCATAATCAATATCGGATTTAAAAAATTTATATGGTTTAAAGTAGGTGTCAAACATTTTTTCTATTTTTGACACATCCATTCCACCTTCATTTATAAATGTTTTAATATACTGAGCGTACACTTTAGAAAGCTCAGGATCTTCCATTGGTGGGAAATCTTCTTCTTTATACATCTTACTAAAACTTATATGTTTCCAAAACTTTATGGCACTTCTTAAATCATTTTGCACAATAAACATTCCATTTACTGCGCCAATTGACGTTCCAGTTACTATATCAGCACTTATGTTTAATTTTTTTAAAGCCTTGCATACCCCTATTTCATAGGCGCCTTTTGAGCCGCCGCCAGATAGCACTAATCCTAATTTTTCCATATTATTCCTCCAATAGTATTATACTATTATTTTTTTATTTTATAAAGTAAAAGTGGACATATTGGTGTAAATAGAGTAAAATTATAATAGGTGAGAATATGTTTAATGTTTTTTATTCATTTTTATTTGCGTTTTCCTTATTTATAATTTATGCATTTATCGGTTGGATAATTGAGATTATCGCTGCCCTTATCAATAATCATAAGTTTATAAATCGTGGATTTTTAATGGGACCAATTATTCCTATATGGGGCCTTGGAGCCATGATGATAACGTGGTTTGTTAAACCTAGTGATAGTATCCTTAGTTTAATAGTTTCTTCAGCCTTTATTGGAACTTTTTTGGAATATGTGGTTAATTATGCGATGGAAAAGATTTTTAAGGCTAGATGGTGGGATTATTCAGATTTGCCTTTCAACATTGAAGGAAGAGTTTGGCTAGGATCTTCTTTACTTTTTGGTGTTGGTGGTTTTCTTTTAATTAAATATATGAATCCCTTTTTTATAGGAATACTATCTAACATTAATAAAAGCCTTTTGTGTATTTTAAGTTTAAGTATTTTTGTAATTGTGATAGTCGATGTATGTATTTCTGGGAATATTATTAAAAACCTTAAACTATCAGCTTACTCTCTTCGAAAAGATTATACAGAGGAGGTTTCAAAAAAGGTTAAACTAGCTCTTAAAGAAAAATCTTATTTCTTTAACCGTTTACTAAAAGCCTTCCCTGATGTTAAATTTTTATTTAAAAATAAAAAATAGAGGTATCTCTATTTTTCTTTATATATGATGTGTTTTACCGTGTCATTATCCTCATACTTTTCTATTTCATTTATTATTGGCTTTTCGATTATTTTATATTTTTTTAATTCTTCTACTGCTATCCATTCAAAATAACTATCATAATCTAATGATTTTTTATCATTTTTTATTTTTTCTTCAGAGACTTTTGAGGTATAGTAAAAACCTATTTCATGATATTTTTTTCCTTTGACATTTGTAACCATTTCTAATGTGTATTTTAATTTTATATTTAAATTTATATTTAATTCTTCTTCTAATTCTCTTTTGGCTGCACTTACACTATCTTCAAGGTAATTAATTCTTCCACCGGGAATTCTATAGAAATCACCTTGATTTTCCATTAGTATTTTATCGTTTTGATCATTAAAAATAACGATACCTACGCGGCAACCAAAGCGGTAGTCTTTTTCTTTAATAGTTATTTCCATATTCCCTCCTTATTTTGCATAAGCGCCTAATGATATATCACTATTAAATTCTAGTTCCGTATTACTCAATATTTTTCTTACACCATTTTTACCATAGTAATTAAAGTTTATTCCATTTCTAAAATATATTCTATCTTTTAGATAAACAACACTATTTATATCTGAAGTTTCAAATAGGTATGTCTTTAATTTTTTGTTTTGCTTATCAGATCTATATACTAAATACTTGTTATTAACTTTTTTATAAAAATAGTAGTATCTATCTATTTTATCAGTTTTTTCATAGCCTTTAGTTTCATGGTAAGTAGTAAATTTTTTTTCGTTTAAGGCTTCACTTAGAGTAATGGTTTTCCATTTGCCATCATAATATTTTATATTATCTTTATCTCCTACTTTTTCAACGCTTTCATATTCTAAGCTTATTTTATACTGTTTTTGAGCATCTTTATCAAATAGGTATACATCGCCATCTACTACTCCTTCAATGTATGAATCAAATGATATTTCATCATAACTTCTGATGTTTGTTATTTGTCCATTTATAATATTTGCAACATAGAAATTTTTAAAACTATACTCTGCATTGTAATCGGCTACTACATAATATTTATCTGTGAAAACGCTTATTGGTTTTTTATAAATATCTTTGTCAAAAATTTTAACATTGCTTTCTTTACTATTAAATAAAGTTAATCCTTTATAATTTTCAACAGCTATATAATTGTTTTCTGGCATATTTTTTCTATATACTTTTTGAGTATTTGACATTTCTATAGCTTTAGCAGTATCGCTATATATATTTTTATCATATCCATATTTTTCAAATTCTTGATTTATTTTTTGATTATTTAAATCGTGGGCATTATAGATGATATTATCTTTAACACACATGATGTCTGTTAAAATTTTGTCATTTTTGAATAATGGCAAAAAGCAATTATATTTATCAATTTTTTTATAATATAATTTTTTTATAACTTTTTCTTCTTTATTTAAATTTTCATTTATTTGAAAATTTATTTTTATTTTCTCCCCTTTAATATTAAAATAATAATTACTTTTATCATTTAATTCTTCTTCTATATTGAAATTTCCTATATTGTAATTTACTTTATGTTCATTATCAAAAAGAAATATAGCATAATGAATTACAATATAAATTATTAAAAGTGTTATTAAACTTTTTACTAAAAACTTCATGAAACATCCTCCTACATTTTATTATATATAAATAGTAAGTTAATTTCAATATTTTAAAACGGAGATTATTTTTCTCCGTTTTTAGCTATATCTTTTAATTCTTTTTCCATATCTTTTACTTTTTTCTTATCTTTGGCATCGCCCATTTCAAGTTCTCTTTTCTTTTGGATCATATATTTTGACAAAACGGTTTCTATTTCTCTAAGTGCTCCACTTGATAAGTTAGTTAAATATACTTGTTCTCTAACAGTATCTATAATAGCTTTCCCCCAAATCATACCCATTCTAAGGGTTAGGTCATTAAACATATCTGGGGTAATACTGTAATAAAAATAACCGAATAGTATTCTTTTTTGCGCTAAAACAATTCTTTTGTCAGTTAAAACGAAAACAAATGTCGATAGTATATTAAAAGAATTTGGGGCTTTTTGCGCAGCGAAGGCATACAGTACTTCTTCATCTTCATTTATTAAGCTTTCAGCTAATTTTGAGTGTGCTTTTAATCTCCAAGAAATGGTTGCAGGAAATCTTTTTTTAAAGTCTAATACTTTTCTATATATTTCATTTTTTTTCATATAATCACTTCCTGGTTTAATTATATCATTTTTATTTAAAAATAAAAATATATTAATTAAAAAAAGCTTATTATAAGCTTTTTAAATATTCTATAATTTCTTTGGTATCTATTTTTTGAATACTATTATCTTTGGTATTTTCTATTTCATAAGTTTTACCATCAAATTTGTTTCCTAATATTAGTATTTTTGGTGTTCCTAATACGTAAACATCATTTATTCTATTTCCAATTGTAAGATCTTCTCTATCATCGATTATTGCTCCTATATTGTTATCCATTAATTCTTTGTATAGGTTTTCCGCTTTTTCTTTATTTTCTTCATTATATATAATTTGAATTTTGTATGGAGCAATACTGTAAGGAAGAGCAAATCCTTTAATTTTATTTTCTTTCCTAATAATATTGTTTTCAATTAGGCAAGCAATTATTCTACCTAATCCTATTCCGTAGCAGCCCATATAATATGGCTTATTTTCACCATTTTCATCTGTATAATATAGGTCCATGGCCTTTGAATATTTTGTTCCTAATTGGAAATTATTTCCAAGTTCAACGGCATTATATTCTTTTAAAGTGGTTACATCTTTTATATTTAATTGTTTTAAGTATTCTTCTTTATTATCAAATTCTAAAACTTCTTTATTAATTCCAATATTTTGTTTTTCATCATATAGTACTTTGTCTTCACCTAAGTCTGTAGCTGCTTGAAATTCTTCGGCTACACTTCCGCCAATAACCCCATTATCACTTACGGTTGGCATTATTTTAATACCTAATCTTTTAAAAATGTTTAAGTAAGCTTCGTGCATTAATTCGTATGATTTTTTCATATCTTCTTCATTTTTATCAAAAGAATAAGCATCCATCATTACAAACGTTCTTGGTCTAAATAAATACCCTCTAGTTCTTATTTCTTTTCTGAATTTTTCACCGATTTGGTAATATGTAGCAGGTAAATTTTTATATGATGGTAATCTATTTGCGCCAAATAGTGTCGCACATTCTTCAGCTGTTGGTGCAAGACCATATTCCCCTAAATTGTTTTTTATAGTGAACATTATGTCTCCATCTTTGGTATATGTGTCCCATCTATTTGATTTATCCCATATTTTTCTTGGCTGTAATTTTGGAAATTCTACTTGAATACATCCAACTTTATCTAGTTCTTCAATGATAACATTTTCTACTATTCTTTCTAATTTAGTCCATAAATTACCGTATCCATATATTCCACTTTCAAACTGATATAGTTCTCCCAATTTCATTAAAATATCTTGTCCAGAATAGTTTTGATCAATGTCATTTAAACTGATTCTTTTAATATTTAGATTTGCTAGTCTCATATTATTTTCCTTTCTATAATAAAAAGGATAGCATTAAGGAGTCATAACGACGGTGCCATCCTTTCATTTACTTAATTTTGATAACGGCTTTTATACCGGAAATGTTTGCATTTCACTCTGAAGATAGGAACTAAATAGTATCATAACTTGTTTCCACTGTACCAAGCTCACTTATATGAGGGACTACTTAATATTTCTTCGTCTTCGTTTTACAGATTTATTTTATCATATTTTTTTGATTTTGCAAATAGATTATAGGTTGCATCCAAAATCTTTATGATTTAAATTCTTATATAAAGCGTATGTTAGACACTTTAGCCCGCCTCGGCATGTTTCCCCATGTTCACAGTTTTTGCATTCATCCGGCACTTTGTTTTTTCTTAATTCTTTTAATATTTTGCTGTTTTTATATAAATTATACATGGTATCTTTAAATAGATTTCCCACAACAATAGGCATTCTTCGGCATGGAACTAGATCCCCATTTTCCATAACTGTAAGCAGGGTATCGCCAGCTGTGCAGCCGTAAGCAAAATCACCAGTCATTTGAAATTGTAATGCCCTATACATGGATATATTAATACCTTTATTTTTTAATCTCTCTTTTTGCATTATTTTTAAATATTCACGTGTCTCGTTATAATTGAGCGCTAATTCCTCACTGTTATTATCTCCTAGAGGAATATATCTATCTGACCAAACGTTATTAACGTCGTATTTTTTGGCATATTTAACTACTTTGGGAAACTCTTTATAATTTATTTTGGTAGCGGTGAAAGAAATGGATGTATATATATTTTGTTTTCTTAAATTAATTATTCCTTGAGCTATTTTTTTATATGTTCCTTTTCCTCTTATATAATCATTTATTCTTTTACCACCTTCTAGACTTACTTGCACATAATACGGATTATAGGTTTTAATTTTTTGGGCTATTTTTTCGGTTATTAATGTTCCGTTAGTAAGTATGGAAAATGTTATTAAATTCTCATCTTTTTTTATTAAGTCTAGTATTTTAAAGAAATGGGGGTTAGCTAATGGCTCGCCCCCAGTAATATTAATATGCCCTTTCATCTTTTTCTTTTTTAATAATTCTTTAAACTGGTTATAAATTATTTCTAGTTTTTCATATTCTAACTGAACCGGTTTATGATTTTCTTGATAGCAGTGTTTGCATTTTAAATTACATGTTTCGCTTAAGTGCCACTGCAGCACAAATCTTTTTACCAAGAGCCTCCGCCTCCGCATGATGAACAGCCACCACCGCATGATGAGCAGCCGCCACCACATGATGAACAGCCACCAGAGCTTGAACTTACTGGAAAACTAACATCATCGTACAGTGAAGAATAAGAACTATCACTACCATAATCGAAATTACCCATGTCAATTTCTGGCATTTTTATGTCTTCAAACTTTTTAATCCATTTTTTAGATATATTTAATACATAGGTATATGGCAATATGTTATAAAAATACTGTGGATTTTCGGCTACTAAAGCTTCTAACTTTGGCTTTTCTGCGGTTTCTAAGAAGTGCCTAAAGCCTTTTACTCTGGCACTTATAGCCTCTCCATATTCAGTTTTTCTTGCCATAATAAATATGAAAAATGCATTTATTAATATACACACAAATGACAGTGTATATAGTATGCTTATTCTTGGATCTAAGTCCTCAACATATCCATATGATATGACACTTAATATTAATACTAAAATGGTTATAATTATAGTTCGGCCAATTTGTTTGCTGGCTTTTTTATCATGAATTTTATCTTTTAAATTATTTTCTAATTCATTTCTTATCTGTTCAAACACTAGATAAAATGTTTCATGTTCGCTTAAAATCACGACGTCTTCAGTATTAAATAAGGTGTCATAGACAATTTGTTCCATTTTTGAAAGAACGGGTACTGTTTCTATTTTTTTACTGTAATTTTGGTTACTTTTTTTGTACTCTTCTAATTTTTTTTCATATTCTTTTATAATCTCTTTTTCATTATCTTCAATTATTTCGATGTATCCACCTTTTATTAAACTATCTTTTACTTCCAAAAATTTATCAATATTGGTGACTAGTTGTTTTGTATTACTATTTTTAAAACAAAATTTCATCATTGTTTCTTCGTCAGTTTCCAATTTGTCATCAATATCTTTTAGTTTTCTTATATTAATTTTTCTTTTAAAATCTTCGGTTAATACTGGTTTTTTTAAAGCTTTTGGTATTAAATTAGTTATTTGAATTTTTTTCTTTTTGTCTTTTATTTCATCTATTTTTATATAACCTTTACTAGCTAAACTAACAATTAGGGAAACGGTTAGTTTTTTGTTGGCTTGCTTATTATTAAAAATATACCCTATTTCAGCTGAATTTAAATCTTCTGGTGGGTAGAACTCAACGGTTTCAGCTTTTTTATCATAGTCTTTTCCATATTTTTGCCATTTATATATGGTACTTCCAGTTAAGATAAATACTATAAATGATATTATCATTGAAGCATATCCATAATTCCAGCTTCCGCCAGTAAAATAACCTTCAGGTAGTTCAATATCTACTGTTAAAGATTTTTCTAATCCTTTAGGATTGCTTGAATATGCTTGGCAAGCCGCATTTAAATAATCGTACTGCTCGCAGTGCTTTTCAATACCACTATATTTATATTGATTAAACTTAGCCTTTAGTTGATTTCCTCTTACTTTGTAATCAACAAATCTTGTTACATTTTCTTTGCGGTATTTATCAGTAAAGAAATTTACCTTATAATTTTCAATGCTTTTTGGCATATTTACTTCTACTTCAGCATTATTTATCTTTGTTCCCCAATAGTCACCAAAGGCATGAAATATAAATTCATCAAAGCCTTTATATGGATCTTTTCCCATATCATAAGTATATTTTATTATGTATGTTTTTTCACCTTCACCAACATATTCGCTGGCACTACCTATTTTAATTCTGGCTTTCTTTTTTACGGTATCTAGTGTATATGGATCACCTTCAGCTCGATAATTTATAACTTTTGAATTTCTTTTAATTGTCTTACCATCTTTTCCGGTATATTCTAACCATGTTGGTGTGAATTTATATATTCCATGTTTATAAGGGTTTGTGAAATTTATAACAATATTTTCAGTGACATCAATTTTGTTATCTTCTTTTACATCTAAAATAACTTTGTATCTACTTATAGTATAGCCGTCAGCCCGAATTATTTCTTCGGCTTTTGCTTTAGAAAAAAACGAGAAAGTCGCACATATTAGAAAAATGATTAATAATACTGATGTAACAGTAGTTTTTCTTTTCATGCTTATCATTCTCATAATTCCACCTTAACATTTTCTCTTTCAGTTTCTTTGGCTTCAAACATATCTTTTACTCTATAGCCACATATTCCAGCTATTATATTGCTTGGAACCATTTCAACTTTATTATTATATTCTCTAACAACGGCATTATAGTATTTTCTAGATTGGGCTATTTCATCTTCAACTGAACTTAATTGTTTTTGTAAATCTAGGAAGTTTTCATCAGCTTTTAGCTCAGGATAACTTTCAGCAAGTAGCATAATTTTATTTATACTATTTTGCATTTCTTCGTTAGCTTTTATCTTTTCATTGTCTGAAAGATTATCATATGAATTTACACTACTTCTTATTTTAGTTACTTCTTCTAGTGTTTCTTCTTCATGTTTGGCATAGCCTTTAACTGTTTCTACTATATTAGGAATTAAATCCCATCTTTTCTTTAAATAAACATCCATAGTAGAGAATGCTTCTTTAGTATCGTTATTTAGTTTAACAAGTTTGTTATAAGTTAAAACAAAATATCCTAAAACTCCTACTAAAATCGCTAATAAAAAATAAATCATAATTATACCTCCTTACATTAATTATACCATAGAAAAAGTACTATGATTAGTACTTTTTTATTATTCCTTCAAATACGGTTACAGCTGGTCCTTGCATATAAAGATGATTGTTTTCTTTATTCCACTCAATTTTTAATTTGCCACCTAAAAGTAAAACTTCAACGTTTCGTTCCGTCAAATTATTTAATATGGCGGCGCAAGTACTGGCACAGGATCCAGTTCCGCAAGCTAATGTCTCCCCAGCTCCTCGTTCCCACACACGCATTTTTATGGTATTTCTATTTATAACTTCAACAAATTCAACATTTGTTCTATTTGGAAATCTTTTATCATTTTCTATTTGTCTGCCGTGTTTTTCAACATCAAAATTATCTATGTCTTTGGTAAAACAAACAGCATGAGGATTTCCTACTGATACGCATGTAAGCATTTCTTTTTTATCGTTTATCATGGCATCTACTTGAACGAATCTTATATTTTGATGAATAATTTCTTTGTCATAAAACTTCACAGGGATGTCTTCTGGATTAAATGAAGGTGTTCCCATATCAACTTTTACTTCTTCAACTTCACCATTTTTTATTATTAAATTTAAATGTTTTATGCCACCTAAAGTTTCTATGTCTAATTCTTTTTTTGAGGTTAATCTTTTATCGTAAACAAATTTGCCAACACATCTTATTCCATTACCGCACATTTCGGCTTCACTTCCATCAGGGTTTATTATACGCATTTTGAAATCGGCTACCTTACTTTTGTATATTAAGATTAAGCCGTCTGAACCTATTCCAAAATGTCTATCACTTAAGGTTTTCGCAAGTTCTATTTCATTTGTTATTTTCTGATTTATGGCATCGATATAAACGTAATCATTACCAATACCTTGCATTTTAGTAAATTTTATCATTTAGTTAAATCTTCCATAGTATATAACCCTGGTTTTTGTTTTACGATAAATTCCGCAGCTTTTAGCGCTCCTTCGGCAAATAAGCCTCTAGAATATGCGGTATGAGTTATTTCTAAAGATTCATTTTCGCCGAAAAATTTTACGGTGTGCTCACCTACAATATTGCCGCCTCTAACCGAAGAAAAACCAATTTCATTTTTATTTCTTTTTTCTCTTTTTTGCATTCTATCAAAATTATAAGTTTTTTCTTCTTTTAAAACTTTGTTAATAGCATCAGCGAGCAATATTGCTGTTCCGCTTGGACTATCAACTTTGCGGTTATGATGGGTTTCTATTATTTCTATATCGGTATCATTTAATACTTTAGCTATTTCAGCGCATATTTTAGACATTAAACTGATGTTAAGTGACATATTTGAGCTTCTAAATACTGGAATATATTTTGAATATTCTTTTATTTTTTCTAGTTCTTCGTTTGAAAAACCAGTTGTTGCTATAACGATTGGCACTTTGTTTTCTTTTGCACATTCTAAGGCTTTAAATGTCCCTTCTGGGGTTGAAAAGTCGATAATGACATCATATTTTTCTTTTATTTTATCTTTATTATTATAGACTTTAAAGTCTAAGTCATGTTCATCTTTGCATAGGCCGCAAGTTATTTTATGGTCTGTTTCTTTAGCTATTTTGATAACTTCTCTGCCCATTTTACCATTAGCCCCACTTAATAATATATTCATATATCCTCCTATAAATTATGTTTTTTCATTATAGTTTTTATTTTTGCTTTGTTTTCTTCAGTTGGTTCAATTAATGGAAGTCTTGGTTTTCCATAATCATAACCCATTTCATTTAAGGCATATTTTACTGGAGTTGGATTCACTTCAATAAATAATGCACCTACTAGATCTATAACATCTAATTGCATTTTAGTAGCTTCTTTAACATTTCCATCCAAATAATTTCTTACCATGTCATGAGTGTATTCTGGCATAACATTTGAAAGAACAGATATTACACCTTTTCCTCCTAGTGATAATATTGGTACTATTTGATCATCGTTTCCAGAATATATTGTTAATTCATCTTTGCATAGGCTAGCTATTTTAGCTATTTGTGACATATTACCACTTGCTTCTTTTATAGCAACAATGTTTTCAATTTTTGAAAGTTCTAAACATGTTTCTGGAGTGATATTAACTCCTGTTCTTGATGCCACACTATATACAATTATTGGACTTTTTACTGAGTTTGCAATTGCTTTATAGTGTTCTACTAAACCTTTTTGAGTAGTTTTATTATAATATGGAGTAACTACTAAAAGTCCATCAACGCCAACGCTTTCAGCATATTTTGACATTTCAATTGCATCTTTTGTATTATTGCTTCCAGTTCCAGCTATTACTTTTGTTCTACTGGCAACTTTATCAACAACAAATTTTATTGTCTCTTTCTTTTCTTCTTTGGTCATTGTTGAAGCTTCTCCTGTTGTCCCACAAACGATAATCGCATCAACTTTACCTTTTATTTGGTCTTCGATCATTTTACCAAATGTTTCATAATTTACGCCATCTTCAGTAAATGGTGTGGCAATGGCTGTTCCACATCCTTCAAATATATTTTTTTTCATTTTCATTCCTCCTAATTAAAATATAGTATAATTTTATCATTTTTTGCTTATTTTTTTGTTTACGTAAAAAACCCACTGCTGTGGGCTTTTTGTGCATAATTTATTTCTTATTTACATCTGTTTTTTTACTTTTTGATTATGTTACCTTTTTGCTATATTTATCTTGTTTTTCCCTCTGGCTGGGGTGTATATACTAAATCTAAAGTTTTTACTCTATCTCTGGCGGCCGCAAATAGTAAGCACATTAATCCTTCGGCTTGCTCTAGTTTTTGCATGTGGAATGCATCTCTTTCTTCTGGGGTCATTTGCTCCATCATTTCTCTTTCTTCAGCACTTTCTAATTCACCTGTTTCTAATTGTTCCTGCAATTCTGTGGCTCTTTTAAATAAATCTTCACTGTCACGCTCTATTAATTCTAAAAAACTATCACGCAAAATCTCATCAGTTAAAAGATATTCAAAGTAATCTCTTTCAGCTTCCATGTAGGTGTTTCTTAAGTGAGCTAATTCACCATTTGTATTTCCTTTACCACCAGTTAGGGGCATGAACTCATTTCCGCTATAAAGAACGCCCTCTAAATTTACTCTTTTTTCATCTTTATTATTCATTTATATTCCTCCTTTAATTAATTATATTGTTAATTATTATATTTCTTATGTGCCAATCAAATTTATTATTTAATTTATTATATTTTCCTTTTTTCTTGGCGTATTCAAAGGCTTTTGTAAGATCTATTACTTTGCCTTTGGAATTTTTTATGGCATTATTTTGTTTTAATAATGAAGTTGTTATTTTAATATATGTTTCTTCATCTGTTATTTTTTCTTTTCTTATTATAATATCATTATCATTTTGATAGGCTATTTCGTATCCTTCTTTTATATAGCTGTTTAAAGTATTTTTCTCATATTCTTTTTCTAGGCTGTGCATAAGTATATAATTCATTATTGGCCTTCTTTCATTATTTATCTTTACTTTCAATAATTATTTCTTTTATTTCTGATTTTTCATTTAAAAGTGTAAGGTCATCAATATGTATATGACTTTTATTTATGGCCACATTAACTAATAAATCAGCTAATTCGGCTAAATCTTTAGGATTACCTTTTATTGTTAAGATATTGTTTTCATTTTTTACTATTAATCCATCTGATTTACTGCTTTCAAACAAATTATTTTCATTTAAATATTCAGTTATTTTGTATTTGATATCCATGCTTTTTCTTTTTTATTCTTTTGATAGTAAAGATATTCCGGCACATGTAAGACCTAATCCTAACATAATTAGGGAATCTTTTGATGATATTTTGTTTAGAATATTTAAAACTAAAACGGCTATTCCCATGGCAAGGCCTACTGCTTTTAATATTGTTTTGATAAGTTGATTTTTGTTTTTCATATTTCCTCCTTTATAAATTCAAATATTCTTTTAGATCTTTTAAACTATTTTTGGCATCATTATATCCTAACCAATATAAGTCTCCTAGTTTATCCATATCTCCTTCAAACCTGGATACTGTTACTTTTTTTGATGGGGCAATAACGAATATTTCTTTATCTTTGTGTTTTTTTTCTAACATTTCTACCATATCATTAAATTTTTTATTTGTTTTTTCCATGTTTTTTACAAGATTAGGATATTTTTTATATAAAATTTTAGCAATAGCTGGAAGTCCTTCTTTTCTTCTAAATTCAAGTTCTCTTGTTCTAACTATAACTATTTTTTTATAATTATTATTTTTAGCCCAGTTATATGGTATTTTTTCTACACATCCACCATCTAAATATGGGATTTTATTGATTATTACTGGTTTTGATACATAGGGAACTGTTGATGATGCTTGAGCAGCTTTTAAAATATCACATTTTCCTTTTTCAAAGTATTCGGTTTTTCCAGTTAATATGTTGGTGGCGGAAACAGCTAATTTTCTTTTTGAATTATTTAATTTATCTATATCTAGTGGTATGTCCTTTTGGATTTCATTGAATAGATATGAAAAACCAGTGATCCCTTTATCAGTTTTGAAAGCTTTTCTACCGCAATAGTTTTTATCATGACGATACTTTAAATCTATGTGGGCTCCCCAGCCAATTTGTCCTGTTATATATTGAAGAGCAGCTAAGGATCCGGCTGAACAACCGACTACTGATGAGAGATTTATATCATTTTGCATCAAATAATCTATAACACCTAATGTGTATAATCCTCGCCAACCACCGCCTTCTAAAACTAGGCAGCCATCAATGATATTATCGCGTGCTGTTCCGTTTGGAATTTTGTCTATATTTTTATATTGTTTCATGTTATACCTCGATTAATTATATTATAGCATGAAAAAACAGATTTTTTAATCTGTTTTGTTTAAGACAACTGTTTTTTGTTTCTTATCAAAATGATATTCAAAATTATAAACATTTTCTTCTTCATCTGTGAGTTCAAAGGTGTATTTTCCTTTGTTTTCTCCTTCTAATTTTACGTTATAATTTCCTTCATAAGGAATTAAGGTGACATTTCCTTGTGCTGTCCCA
>CAZKKR010000029.1:0-16631 GCA_964553605.1 uncultured Muribaculaceae bacterium
CATCAGCGACATCTTTTATTTTATTTATATCAATTACTTTTACTTGATATGTGTTTTGTATTGGATTTTCATCATCATTCCAGTTTTTCATTATGTTGTCGAATACTTCTGATGAATCGCGCATCTCTTCAGTTATTGTTTTTTTAGATTTAAATTCATATTTTTCAACGTTATCGATTACACTAATTTTATCTTTAATTTCATCTATTTTGTCTTGATCAGCCTCATTATCAATGAAAGCAACAATTGTTACATCCTTTTCAACTAACAAAGTAAAATTATTGACATTTTCTGATAAAACCATGGAAATTGCAACAACGATTAAAGTTATTGTGATACATGAAATAGAAGCAAATGATAAGGAAAAGTTTCTAAATACGCCTTTAAAGGCATCTCTTATATTTCTAAAAATAATTCTAATTGTTTTCATTGCTATATGTTCCTTTCTGATAATCTTTTAAAACTCTTCCTGAATCTAATACTATTACTCTTTTATTCATTTGTTTTACGATATCTATGTCATGAGTTACCATGATAATTGTTGTTCCTAATTTATTAATTTCTTCTAATACACGCATAATTTCCATACTTGTATTTGGATCAAGATTTCCTGTTGGTTCATCACATATTAATAATTTTGGTCCGTTTACAATAGCTCTAGCGATAGCTACTCTTTGTTGTTCTCCTCCGGATAATTGAGCTGGGTAATTTTTTATTTTGTTTTTTAAACCAACAAGTTCTAGAACTTTTATTACTTTGGCGTGTATTTCATCTTTTGGAAGGCCAAATATTTCTAAGGCAAAAGCGACATTTTCATATACGGTAGATTTTGGTAATAATTTATAATCTTGAAAAACTACACCTATTTTTCTTCTTATTTTATAAACTTTACCATTTCTTAGTTTACCTACATCTATGCCCCCTACTAGTATTTGTCCTGCAGTTGGCTTTTCTTCTCTATATAGCATTTTTATCAATGTACTCTTACCGCAACCAGTCGCGCCTATTATAAATACAAAATCGCCTCTGGCTATTTTTAAATTTAGATTCTGAATAGCTGTAACGCCTGTACGATATGTTTTCTTTACATTCGTTAATCTAATTAAATCCATCTATCATCACTTCTTTCTATTTGTCTTTTATTCTTCCTTGGATTTCATAGGTGTCTATCGCTATTACAAAAGCTTCTGGGTCTAATCTTTTTATTCCTTCAGTAGCTAAAAAATACTCTCTTGTTGGAACCGCACACAATAATATTTTTTCATTGTCTCCTGTAAATCCGCCTTTGGCTTCCATTTCTGTAATTCCTCTATTTAAATTTTCAATAATAAACTCTTTTATTTCTTTATCTTTTTTAGTAACTATTTGTAAGGTTTTAAATTCTGATATACCCATTATTACTCTATCACTAACTATGCCAGATATAGCTAAAGCGATTATTGAATAAATAAAAGCATCCCAACCAAACACTATGCCTCCGGCAAGCATTATTAAACCTTCAGATAGTATATTAGCTTTACTGTAAGCCATTTTTCCATAGGTTGAAAAAATTTGTTTTAAAACATCAGTTCCCCCACTTGTGAAGTTGTTTTTAAAAATTAGTCCATTTCCTAGGCCTTGAATAAGAGAACCACAAATTACAATAACTATAACTTCTGTTTTACCTAAGCTAATATAGTTTGGTAAAAAATCAGTTGCTTTAACAAAAATTGGATATAATATTGAACCAACTATTGTTTTTCTTGTTTTTTCTATTCCTAGAAAGGCGAAACTAGCAATTAATAACACTATATTCCCTATTAAAATAACAACTGAAGGGTCTATTTTAAATAATTTTTCGGTTATGATTGAAAAACCACTGACCCCATGTATAATATGACATGGTTTAATAAATAAATTAAATGAAATTGCTAAAAGTAGTACACCAAAAACAAACTTCATACTACGTCTTATTTTTTTTCTATCGTAGATTTCTTGTAGTATTCTTTTATTGTCAAACATGTGCTTGTGCTTAAATATCATTTGGCATTCCTCCTTAAATTAGAGTTTATAAATTCATCTATTTCACCATCTAATACTTTTCCAACGTTAGTGTCTTCAGTATTTGTTCTATGATCTTTTACTAGTGAATATGGATGCATGACATAACTTCTAATTTGGGAACCAAAGTTTATATCTTTTTGTTCCCCTTTTAATTCTTTTAATTCTTCTTTTTTAGCTTCGGTTTCTAATTCAAATAATTTACTTCTTAAAATTTGCATTGCTTTATCTTTATTTTGAACTTGGCTTCTTTCATTTTGACATGTGACAACTATACCTGTCGGTAAGTGTGTTATTCTAACAGCACTATCCGTTGTATTTACTGATTGTCCACCAGCGCCAGATGAATGAAAAACATCTATTTTTAAATCATTATTATTAATTTCTACGTTTACTTTATCATCAATCACTGGAGTTACGCTCACTGAAGCAAATGATGTATGACGTCTAGCACCAGAATCAAACGGCGAAATTCTAACTAGTCTATGAATTCCTTTTTCGTTTTTTAAATATCCGTAAGCATTTATTCCACTAACTATTATTGTCATACTTTTTATTCCGGCTTCTAAACCAGGCTGTTTATCGACCACTTCTTCTTTATATCCTTTTTTTAATATCCATTTAGAATACATTCTATATAGCATATTGGCCCAGTCACAGGCTTCTGTTCCTCCGGCACCTGAATGAATTTCTAAAACGGCATCATTGTGATCATATTCATCATTTAATAAAACTTCTATTTCTAATTTTTCAAGATTCTCACTTATTTTTTTTAAATCTTCTTTAGAAAAACTTATTATCTCTTCGTTTATGTCTTCTGATTTTAGGTTTTCAAGGTGAAATTCAATATCATTTTTTAAAGTTTCAGCTTTTTCTAAGGTGTTTTTTATTGTATTAAATTCATTTATTATATTTTCAGCTTTCCTTCTATCATTCCAAAAATTAGGATCCTTCATTATTTCATCTAATTCTTTTAATTTTTGTTTTTTACCTTCAGGGTCAAAGTGACCTCCATATATCATTTATCTTACTTAAATACTTCTCATATGTAATAGCTAATTCTTTTTCGTCCATAGCTACCTCCCTATCTTTATCATTATACCATTTTATAGTGTATTTTTCTAGTAGGCACAAAAAAATTAAAGCTTAATCTTTAACTTTTTTTAGTATAAAGTATTTGCAGTCATGTGCACAATATGTTTTTATATAGTCATCAATCATTTTTATATCATTAAGTGATTTGAATTTTTTGTTTTTTTTGTCGCAAAAGCCTTTTAATCTTAGTTTACCATATGACCAATCTCCCAATATATAATCATAACTATCAAAATAATCAGTCATAAGTTCTTTAGTGGCTTCATAATCAAAGCCATCTTTGTAATCTTTTTCAAGTTCATATTTATTATTAAATTCATATATTTTCATGTTATTACCTCTTTTTTTTAGTTTAACATATAATACTAAATAAATAAAGATTAATTTGGAATTATTATTTTTTTGCTTTCTTTACTACCTATATAGTATTCGGGAATTTTTCCTGATATTAATTTTATGGCTACCGGTACTTTGGCTTCCATAACGATATTTTTATCGTAAAATGGAATAATTATAGTTTCATTTACTTTTAAATTAATGAAGACTTTTATAAGGGAATTATTAATTCCATAATCATCTACTTCTGCGGAAATATAACTTATAACATCTCCAGCCAAATTAACCTTTATGGGTACTTTAGGACCTAAATTAGCTAAAATGGGATTATTAAATATCACTCCGCTATTTACAAATGATATGATTCCCTTTTTTAAATTTTTTTCATCATAGTTTTTGATAATATTTTTTTGAATTTTTTTGATTTTTCCTTTTTCAATATTTTTCAAACATTCTTGGATGTATTTAGTTGTTTTGGTTAGGTATTTATTTATATTTATAGTATTAAAATCTACTGATTTTATTTCTCCTTCACTACTAGTTACTACTTCAAATATTTCTTCTGATTTGGCTTTAGTTGTGATAGTTTTGGCTATAGCGTCATTAATTATAATATTGGTAAATTTTTTTGTTTCTATTTCTGCATATTTAAAAAATATGGGACTTACTTTTTTACTAATCAAGCTAAGCAATATAAAAGCACAAACAATTACTATAAATATTATTATAAATAGGATTTTTATTTTCTTCATATTTAATTATATGTTCTTTTTTTATTATAAAAGACTAGTTTTTACTAGTCTATTTTTTGTATTTAAATTTGTATGTTACCTCTAATTTAACATCTTCTCTACTATTAAATTCATTAATTGTTGATTTTACTTTTTCTTCAAATTCTTCTTGAGGTAATGCCTCTTTTAATTTTAGCAAAGTTAAAAACTCATATTTTATTCTAAAGCGCGTCATTATTTTGCTTTCTTCAAGACGATATTCTTTATTGCTTTCATTTAAGGTTTGCTTAATATCCCAAGAGGTTGGATTACCTAGCATTTCGATTTTTTCATCTTTATATGGGGTCCTAGGTGTACCTTGTGATGAGTAATTACTATAATTTCTTTTTGTTCCATTATACCATCTCCACATTTTATCACGATAGTGGTATAGGGTTATGGTTTCCGGTTCTTGTTTATCATATTTTTCCGTGTTCACTTCGTCTCTTGGTGAATATTTTCCATCATTATAGTATACTTTTTCATTTTTATCATTTAAATAATATAATTTATATCCGGTTGTTTGTTCAATTGTTCTATATTCTTTTTCTTCTGGATAATTTTGAACATATTCAGTCCAATCGGTATATATTAATGTGTTTTCATCTTTATTAGCATATCCAGCTGGTTTTTCTGATGCGTGTTCTGAGTAATTTCCTACAATGTCATACCATTTCCAGCTTTTATCACGGTATCTATAAAACTTGGTCTCTTCTTTTTCAATTGTAAATATATTAGCTTCTTTTGGAACTTCAGGTATATCTTTTTGGTCAAGAGGCATTTTTACTCCATATTCTGACTCTTCGTCTGCTAATTCCGAGTCATCATAATATCTTGACCATTTAGTAATATTTATATCGCGGTCATAATAATTATAATATGGGATGACATCAACAATAGTTTTCCCTTTAGGATAATTTGTTTGAGGATTACTCCATGTTTTAAATCTTTTATCAGTTGAGCAGCTATTACAGTTTTTTACATCGATGGTGTATATATATTCTTTTTTATATTTTGTTATTTTTACAGTACCTGAACATAGTGTATTATTTGTTTGCGTACTTTTTAAGTATTGTTCTGCATATAAATCGCCTATACTAACTGTAACATTTTCTCCTTCAACTTCGGGAAGAGACGCTTCATCTTGTACGTAGTTTTTTGCTGATTTTTTAATAATGTCATATATTTTTGAACAGTGACTATTTTGAAATACTGTTACTATTATTAAGATTAATAAAATTATTGGAAGTACGGTTCCAAAAACAAAGAAAAATCTAAGTAATAGTTTTTTGTTTTCTAAAGCTTGATCTACTTGATTACCATTTTTGTCAACATATGTCATCCTCTTCATATTATGCCTCCTACTCTATTTAATATTTTATCACATTTGTCCTATTTTTAAAAGAAAGTTTGTTTAAATTTTGTGTTATTATTGTCAAAATAAAAAGAAGCTTTATTTAGCTTCTTCTGTTACTCTTGTTTCTCTTATAACTACTACTTTAATTGTTCCTGGATATTGAAGATTTTCTTCAATTTTGTTTTTAATATCTCTAGCAACTTTAACGCTTTCTAGATCATCAATTTTATCCGGTTTAACGATAACTCTAAGTTCTCTACCAGCTTGAACAGCATAGGTTTTTTCAACACCATCCATGTCATTACCAATTTGTTCAAGTTCTGTAAGCCTTTTAATGTAGTTTTCAAGCGAGTCATTTCGTGCTCCTGGTCTTGAAGCAGATAAGGCGTCAGCAATAGCTACTAGAACACTGATAACACTTGTCGCTTCAGTGTCGCCATGATGTGAAGCAATAGCATTTATAACAGTAGCGTTCTCATTATACTTTTTGGCTATGTCTACGCCTAAATCAACGTGACTACCTTCTACTTCATGATCTATGGCTTTACCGATGTCGTGCAATAACCCTGCTCTTTTAGCTATTGTGACATTTTCATTTAATTCACCAGCTAAAAGTCCAGCTAAATTAGCGACTTCTAATGAATGTACTAGAGCATTTTGCCCATAACTTGTTCTAAAGTGTAATTTTCCTATTAGTTCAACTAATTCAGGCTCAACTTTTGTTAAACCTAATTCAAATAATGCATTATTACCAAATTCAATTAATTTACTTTGCATTTCTTTAGCTGTTTTATCATACACTTCTTCAATTCTTCCCGGATGAATTCTTCCATCTTTAATTAAATTTTCTAAAGTTATTCTAGCAATTTCTCTTCTGTAAGGATCGAAACTTGATAAAACAATAGCTTCTGGGGTATCATCAATTATTAAATCAACACCAGTTACGGCTTCAATTGTTCTTATATTTCGTCCTTCACGGCCAATAATGCGGCCTTTCATTTCATCGTTTGGTAAAGCTACTACTGTCACTGTTTGTTCTTCAGCAACATCAGCGGCATATTTTTGCATAGCTGATACTAGTAGGTCTTTTGATTTTTTGTCGACTTCAAGTTTAGCTTCGGCTTCTCTGTCTTTGATATAAGAAGTGATTTCTAAATTCATCATTTCTTCGACTTTTTTCATAATAAGTTCTTTGGCTTCTTTTTTTGAATATCCAGCAATTTTTTCAAGTAGTTTTAATTCTTCTTTTTTAGTTTCTTCTAACTCCACTTGCTTATTTTGAATATCTTTTTGTTTTTCAATTAGACTATTTTCCTTATCTTCGAGCATTTGCTCTCTTTTTTGCATATTTTGATCACGTCTGTCAATACTATCTTCTCTTGCTTGAAGACGGTCTTCTAGTTCTTTAATTTCCTGTTTTTTCTCTTTTGTTTCTTTATCTAATTGAATTTTTAATTTGTGATTTTCTTCTTTAGCTTCTAAAATACTATCTCTTTTTATTTTATCTGCTTCTTTTTTAGCATCTTTAATTAACCCCTGTGCTTTTTTTGTAGCCGCAAAGGTTTTAACAGAATTTAAAATTATCATGGCAATTATGCCAACAAAAAGTCCTATTAAAACTAGCAAAATGGAGAAAATAATATTATTCATTTTATTACCTCCATCTAGAGAAAATTCATTCTCTAGTTATATTTTAAAGGTATTATAAATATAAGTCAAGTGATATTTTAAAAGACGCCTTAGGCGCCTTTATTATTCAATACTTGTTATTTTCACTTGATATTCACCATTTGGGCTGGCAACAGCTCTTACTTCTCCTAGCTTTGCTCCCATTATGGCTTGAGCAATTGGCGATTCATTAGAAATTTTATTTTCAAATGGATCAGCTTCTTTAATACCAACAATGGTGTATTTTTCTTTTTCTTTATCTTCAACATATTCTATTTCAACGGTATTTCCAACATTTACTTTGTCATTACCTCTATTTTCAATTACAATAGCATTTTCGATCTGTTTTTCAAGTGTAACGATACGATTTTCAACCTCTGATTGTTCATTTCTAGCGGCGTCGTATTCAGCGTTTTCACTTAGATCGCCTAAGGCTCTAGCTTCCTTTAAAGCTTCTATTACTGCAGGTCTTTTTTCCATCTTAAGGTATTCAAGTTCTTTTTTCATATCTTCTAGGCCTTGCTCTGTCACAAAAACTTCTTCTGTCATTTTATCACCTCGGTTTTCTAAATATTTTACTTGCAAAGTATACTATATATTTTACTCTTTGTCAATACATTTTATCATGTAATTTTCTTCGACTTTTTCGGGTACTTTTAAGTATACTATTTGCTTAGGATGTCTAACTATTTCAATCTTATTCATGTCCTCATCATATATGTCTGTTATTTTTAATACCTGTCTTGTTTTCGGACCAAATATTTCAACGGTATCGCCTATTTTAAAATAATTTCTTTGTTCAACTTTAGCTAGTTTATTTTTTTCATCATATGAGAGAATAAGACCTACAAAATCTTGATTTGTAGTTTCATTTCTTCCATTATAATATTGAACATCCTTACTAAAGTTTCCATCAAAGAACTGAGTGATTGAATCTCTGTTAGCGACTTCATCTAAAACTTTTTCATATTCTTTATTATATTTATATTCACTTTTATTATTAAAATATTCATCAATTATTTTTCTATAAGTTTTAACGACTGTCGCTATATAGTATACTGAGCGCATTCTACCCTCAATTTTTAAACTGTCGACATTTAGTTCTGCCAAGTCTGGAATGTATTTAGCTAATGATAGGTCTTTAGTACAAAAGGTAAATGGCTTTTCTCCTAATATTTTTTTATCATCATTATATAAGTCAAAATCCCATCTGCATATTTGACTACAGCCACCCCTATTTGAATCTCTATTAGTTAAAAAATTCGAAAGCACGCAGCGGCCGCTATACGAAGCACACATGGCCCCATGGATAAAAACTTCTAATTCTATATCAGTATTTTTTTTAATATCTCGTATATCTTCTTTAGTACATTCTCTGGCTAGGACAATTCTCGAAATACCTTCATTTTGCCAAAATTTTACAGCTTTTTTATTTAATGTTGAATTTTGTGTTGATAAGTGAATTTCTAGTCCTATTTCTTTGGCCATTTCGATAAGCCCTGGATCGCTAATTATTATGGCATCAACATTTATTTTTTTTAATTCTTTTAAATATGGTTTAATCTTTTCATATTCTTTATTGTGCATTGCAATATTAACAGTGACATATACTTTTTTATTTAATTTATGGGCAAATTCAACACCTTCTTTTAAATCGTCTAATGTAAAATTAGGTGTATTCGCACGTAAGTTAAACATGCCCCCAATATATACAGCGTCAGCACCATATAATAAAGCTATTTTCAATCTTTCTAAATCACCAGCTGGTGATAATAATTCTGGTTTTTTCATATTATTTCACCTTGTATATCGTTTCTTGGTATAAGACACCTGTTTCTTTTTTTAATTTATTGTTTTTATAATCTTTTATTATTTCTTTAAATTCATTTTCGTCAATCATATTACTATTAAATACTATGTAATCGGCTTTTATTTCTTCTTTAACGTTTAAAATATAATCAGAATATACGGTAGTTCCTTTTTCATTATCGTCAATATAGTAATATTTATCTTCTTTATATATTTTGTTTCCTTTTTCTTTTAAATTAAATGTTTCTATGTAATTTTTTACTAAATGCCTTCTTGAGGTAAACATTGGAAGGTAACCAAACACATTAACAAAGGTTTTTCCTCTATATTTTTCTTTAATTTCTTCAACTTCTCTTTTTGTTAGTTCTGAAGACAGGTAAGCATATTTTACACCTTTATCATAGTAATAATTAGCTGTTGCATAATTTGTGGTTAGGTGTTCTTGATGCCAAACTAAATCTGTTTTTAAATTTAATTCTTTTTTTAGTTCAATTAGAGATATATCGTAAAATATAATTCCATTTATTTTTATTTTTTCTATTTCTTTTAAGATTTCTTCTAATTTTTTTAATTCATTATTGTGGATATTTTTATTTATAAATACGAAAACTTCTTTTTTTAGTTTTTTTATTTCTTTTATTTCTTCTATAGTAAATGTCTTTTGGTAATTTATACTTAATTGTTCTAGTGGAATTAAGTATGCATCTACCATTTCTTTTAATTCTTTTGCTTGATTTATACTATTAATAATTACACTAATTTTGTTCATAGACTCCTCCGCGATATAGATTATATCAAAATAGAATAAAAAAATCTACTTATAATAAAAAACCTCTATTTAATAGAGGTTAGCTTTGTTTTTTTTCTTTCTTTTTTAATTCATGATAGAAATTAGTTTCCGTAACTGCCACATAAGGTGTTAGCCATAAATATAATAATCCAAATGTAAATAATCCAGCGATAGCCCAACCTATGAAGCTTAAATGAAGTAAAATATAATCTATTTTATTTTCTTCCATTAAATCCATACTTTCTGAATATATATCAGATACAGGCATTTCATTATTTTCATATAAAATGAAGTACACTTGTGACCAAGATACCATTATTACTACATAGAAGATGGCAATTGCTGAACAAAGTAATACACCAATTATAATCATAAGTGTTACTAACATAATGTTTATATCAGCTTCGTTAAGAATAAAGGTCATTAATGATTTAGCAGCAATACATTCTAAAATTGCACATATCAATGTAAATAAGGTATTTACAATCGCTATAGCTATAGTTTTCCAAAATAAATCTGTTCGTGAGAATAACATTTTTATATTGGTTTTTTCACCTTTTGAAATTTTAAATGTTATTTGAACTAATCCCATGTAAAATAGGCCTACTATTAATACATAAAATAGTATGTCCATGCTTTCATCATATATTAATCCTGACACGCAGTGAAAGAAGGCCATCATTAATCCGTATATTATTAGTGCTGGAACTATTACTTTATAGTTTCCAGTAAGCTTTTTTAGGGCTTTTTCTTTCATTTTCTTTATATTCATTTCTCATTCCCCTTTTCTATTATACATTATATCACATTTTTTTTATTTTTCATCATTTTTTTTACTTATTGATATTCCATCACCTATATTATAGAATTCTGTATGAAATTCTTCATTATTTTTTAGGAATTCTTTATAGTTATTTATTTTTTTTACTAGGGATTTTAAATTTTTACTTTTAATGTTATCAGCGTCTTCTGTAAGGCCATGAAAATTTAAATTGTCTGTGATTATTGTTCCATTTTTATTTAAATTATTTTTAAATTTTTCAAAAAACTTTATGTTTTGAGCTTTAGCGGCATCGATAAACACTAGATCATATTTATCATTTATGTTAATATCTAAAGCATCTTTTAGTATAATTTTTATTCTTTTATCTAAATTAAATTCTTTTATATTTTTTATGGCTTCTTTATATCTTTCTTGATCTCTTTCGACAGTTGTTATTGTAATACTTTCATCTATTAAAGCCATTTTGATCGCTGAATAACCGATAGCCGAACCAATTTCTAATATTTTTTTGATTTGCCACTTTTTAATATAATTTTCTAAAAATTTAATTCCTTCTTTTTGCATGATAGGAATATTTTTTTCTTTGGCATATTTTTCAATATCTTCTATGCGGCCCATTTTCCCTCTTTTTTCAGTTTAGCAATTGTTTGATTATGTTCATTTATATTTTTATTAAAATATACTTTTTTACTGGTATCAGCAACAAAATAATAATAATCACTAGTGGCTGGATTCAAGGCAGCTTCTAAGGATGTTATATCAAAATTTGATATTGGTCCAACAGGAAGTCCCTTCATTGTTACACACCTTGTATTATATCCATTACAATCGTTTAATTCGGCTTTAGTTAAGGAATCTTTTAATGATTTTCTAGCTGCATAATAAGTGGTGACATCACTTCCTAATGACATATTTATTTTTAATCTATTATAAAATACACTAGCTACAAGGGCTCTATCTTCGGAAGTTACACTTTCTTGTTCTACTAATGAAGCCATAGTAAAAATATTATGGATACTATAATTTTTATTTTGGGTTAACTCTTCTTCATATTTTTTTAGTTTTACTTTAGTATTTTCTAACATTTTTTTGACAATGTTTTTTGGTGTTAATGTTTTTTTATCAAAAATGTAGGTATCCGGAAATAAATAACCTTCTAATGGATAATATATTTGATCGTTGTAAATATCGTCTGTTAAAAACCAATAATCGTTTTGGATTGTTTTAATAAATTCTTTATCCATTACTACTTCGATAAATTCATCAGCCTTAATATCTGTTTTTTCTTCGACAATTTTTGCGATTTGTCTAATATTTAGTCCTTCTCTAAATGTTAATTTTATGGTGTCTATTTTTTGATTATCTTTATTACTTAATGTTTTTACTATTTCTCTTACACTCATTGTTTCATTTAATTCATAATCACCCGCAGCTAAAGATTTTGGGGAATTTATTTTTAAATATATTTTGTAAAAAGTTTCAGATTTTATTAAATTTTGTTTTTTTAATTTGCTAGCTAATAAATAATAGTTTTCACCTTTTTCAACTGTTATTCTTTTGGGAGTTTCTTTTCTACTAACTGGTCCAGTTTCAAATAAGTATATACCAATTAAAATAAAAACATTAAATATTATTAAAAATAGCAAAAAGAGTAAGAATTTACTCCATGAAAATCTTCTAACTGTTTTCAAAGTAAAGACCTACTCTAATTTAAGCATTCTCAGCAGGACTACTAGCTGATTCAATTTGTGCTTGCATTTCATTTAAAATTGTTTCAATTATTTTCCATTCTTTGTCAGTTTCAATTGGTTGTAATGGTAATGCAGCAAACTCATTATTGTCATCTTGTTTTAAATCATCAGGATTATAAATAGATGCATACACTTTTGTATTTCCTTCATCATCAATTGAATGATCTGTATAAACTATGTAGTGTTTTTTTGTTTCTGGTGATTCAAACAAAAATAGTGCTTCACAGTCTAATTGTCTTCCTTCATCGTCAATAGCTTTAAATTTTACAACTTCATTATTTTCCATATTTTCCACCCTTTCTTTTATCCAAATATGTCTGTAAAATAATATTAGCAGCTAGGCTGTCTATTTTTTGCTTTCGTTTTTTTCTAGACATGTCTGCCTTTATCATATACCCTGAGGCTTCTTTGGTAGATAATCTTTCATCTTGAAGAATAACTTCTAATTTGAAATTATCTTCCAACCTTTTTTTAAATTCCAAAGTTTCTTGCGCTCTAGGGCCCTCTGATCCATTCATATTTTTTGGATAGCCTAATATGAATTTTTCAATAGGTTCTTTTTCAATAATAGCGGCTAGTTTTTCTATAGCTTTTCCATAATCCTTTTCTTCAAAATGTACTACTTCATATGGAGTAGCCACAGTTTTCGTTAAATCAGATATGGATATGCCAAGTGAACGTGTGCCTAAGTCTAAGCCTAAATATTTCAAGCGACCACCCTCTATTACTTACAAGAAAATTATATCATTTATTTTTTGTTTTGTATAGTTTTATTTGTTTTTTTCTTTAACTATATTTGTTTTTTTCTAATTTTTATTAATTTTTTTAACTTATTTATGTTGTTTTCACTTGCTTCTTTTAGTATTCTTTGTTTTGTTTTATCGTCGAAATGTTTAGCAGATAAGATTTGACTTTTTAGTTGTTTTTCATTTTCAAAACCACTATGAGGCGTACCGATAATTTTTTCTTTTGGATTTGGTTCAATGTCAATTACAACTTTTCCTTTTGCCTCTTTTATTATGCTTTCGGGATTATACGTTAGTTCAAGTTTTCTACCATAATCATTTTCGAATCTATTTACTTCAGAAATAACATTTAAAAGAGCTTTATACTGATTAATTGATATTTTGTCAGGAAGAATTATGACAAAGTCATATCCGTTTGAAAAGATGTCAATTTCATCTTCAGCATCTTGCAGCCTTTTTTTTCTTTTGGGAAAAATTTTTTTTAATATTTCCTCTATAATATCAATATGAATTGGTGACATGCCAGAATTATCTTTTGGAATAAGGTTTACTGTTTGTTTTTTTGTTATCATTCCTGATAACCTGCACATGCCTTTACTATTACAGTAAACTAAATAATCATATATGTTTACAATATCATAGTCGTCTTCTTTCATTTTATTTCCCTTTCTTTTTTTAAATTATAGTTATTTTTCATTTATTCGTCAAGAAATAAGTAACATTTTACAAAGACTTTCATTATTCGACAATGTGTAAATGTGTGCTATAATGGAAGTGGTGAGGGTTATGAAAAAAAGAAGGCTAAAAAAAGGGCCCATTTTCTTATTAGCCGCAGTTATTTTTGCTATTATTTTATCAATACTTTTTGCTTTGTATAAGCACTATACTAGCTATGAATATAAGCTAGGTAAAGTTGGTTATGATGAAAACGAAATAAGTGATATTGTAAAACTTGATAAAAGTGCTATTGAAAGAGCTTTGAAGGGATATGACAGATATTTAATTTCACTTTCAAAGCAGAAGTATTTAATCTGGTCAAAATATGATGATTATATTTCTTACATTAAGAAAATGTACAAAGATAAAAGTGTAAATTATAAAGAAGTTATTTCTACGGTTAATACGAGGACTAATTATACTTTTTATACTCACACATTAGAAACCAATATGGATAAAGGGTTTGCTATTTTAGTTAACAAATATTATTATTTACCTGATAAATATGCTCCTAACGATATTGTTTCTATGAGTAATTCTTATGCCTATCCAAATAACAGTATAAGAAGTGAAGTCTATGAGGCTTTTAAAGAAATGTCTAAAAAAGCAAAAGAAGATGGCATTACTTTAATAGTTAATTCTTCTTATAGAGATTATGATTCACAAAAAAGGATTTATGAAGAGTATGAGAATAAAAAGGGACAAAAATATGCGGACAGTGTAGCTGCTAGGCCTAACTATTCTGAACATCAAACAGGTCTTGCTTTGGATATTTTCACACCAGGAGCTGGTATGAAAACTTTTGAAAATACCGATGCTTTTAAATGGCTTAGTAAAAATGCTTATAAATATGGATTTATTTTAAGGTATCCTAAGGATAAAGAAAATATTACTGGATATGATTATGAAGCTTGGCATTACCGCTTTTTAGGTAAAGATCTTGCGGCAAAGGTATTTAATAGTGGTTTAACATTCGATGAATATTATGCATATTATTTAGATAAGTAGGGATTTTATGAGAAGAAAAAAAAGAAAAGTTAGAAAAAATTTGTTTGTTTTTTTAGTACTTTGTTTATGTGTTTTTTTGTATTTTTTAATTAATGGTATTCTGGAATTTGGCTTTGAAAAAAAGCTTGGAAGGTTTGGATATAGTTCCAAGGAAATTTCATTTATAACAGAAAATGTTCCTAAAAAAAATTATAAATTTATTAAGAAATATAATAAGGATATAATTAATTTAATAAAAGCGAAAAACTATAAGGATAGTAATTTTGAAAAGTATTTTATTTATTATGAAAAAAACACCAATTCTAATATAAATGATATCATTACAATTGTTAATTCTGGTTATGATCTTATGAAATATAAAGCTTCTCCTTTGCTTGCCGATCTAGTTCAAGAAAAATATTATATTCACGATTATGTATCTAGATATTTAGATTATGGCTATGATCATAATTTAGGGGCTAAAAAAATCATTTCTATTGTTAATTCTAATGCTGACAGACCATTTTATAGTGATACTAAAACTTCTAATTTAGATGATGGTAATTTAATTTTAGTTAATAAATTTTATCATTTGCCTGATAAATATGAACCTGATGATTTAGTTCCTCTTTCTTCAAAGTACAATCAGGGAACAAATAATAAGATGCGTAAAGAAGCAGCAGAGGCTTTTATGGAAATGGTTGATGGAGCTTTACTTGATAATATTATTTTGAAGAACTCTTCGGCTTATAGAAGTTATAACTATCAAGTTAATTTATATAAGAGTTATGTTAATAGAGATGGTAAAAAAGAGGCGGATATCTACTCTGCTAGGCCCGGGTATTCCGAACATCAAACTGGTTTATGTGCTGACATTAATACAATTAGTTCTAGTTTTTCTAACACTAAAGAAGCTAAATGGCTTAGTAAAAATGCTTATAAATATGGTTTTATTTTAAGATTTCCTAAAGGTAGCGAAGATGTTACAGGATATAAATATGAATCTTGGCATTATAGATATGTTGGAAAAAAGGTTTCTAAAATCATTTATGATAATGATTTAACTTTGGAAGAATATTATGCTTATTATATGGAAAAACATACTTCAAATTAAGAAGTATGTTTTTTTAAACTATTTCGGCTTTTAATTTTGATATTTTATCTATTGTTTTTGTCATTTTTATATCTTCTGAATTTTCTATAAAATGACTTAAAATTTTATGTTTTGTGTTTTGGTTTAATTTTTCTTGATATCTTGCTTTAGCTTTTAACAATTTATTCTTATCTAAGTTAATTTCTAAAACATCTTGAATGTTTTTTGCAATTTCTATACTGTCACTAGCATTTAACTGATAAATAATTTCATCATAAGCTTTATTTTCTGAATAATTTAGAAGAGTTTTATAAATTTGTTTTAAATCTTCATCTAAATCACAAAATGTTTCTTTAAATGTTAACAAATTATATATGCTAGCGGTTACTACACCCTTATAATCATTATTTTTTTCATTATATTTAAGAGATGTTATAGATTTTATTACAGGAATCATATTACTATCATAGTATTCTGGTTTTATTTCTTCTACTGTTTCTTCTTTTTTTTTCTAATATTTTTTGATATGTTTTGAATGGATTTTCTTTAAGTTCAATAACATATGATATAATTCCTTTTATATTTTTGTATATGTTACAGTTTATATCATTATGATTTTGCTGATTAGATTTTCTTAACATATGCAATTTAGCTTCTTTCCATAAGAAAATATCTGGATTTTCCAATG
>CAZKKR010000030.1:0-16209 GCA_964553605.1 uncultured Muribaculaceae bacterium
ATGTATAACAAGGGGATGATAAAATGGTAATTGTTGTTACTGGACCTACCGCAACAGGAAAATCTGATTTAGGGATTTTTTTAGCTAAGAAATTAAACGGTGAAATTATAAATGCGGATAGTACCCAAATATATAAAGGTATGGAAATTGCCACTAACAAAGTAAAGGATACATGTGGTATTGTTCATCATTTATTTGATGAAAAAAGTTTACTTGATGAATATACGGTTTTTGATTATCAAAAAGACGCTAGAAGAATAATTGATGATATTTTAGAGCGAGGTAAAACCCCAATTTTAGTTGGTGGAACAGGTCTTTATATTAATGCTGCTTTATTTGATTACAAATTTGAAGATAAGTTAAATGAGGAATACGAAGGACTTAGTAATGATGAACTTTATAAAATGTTACTAATGGTTGATCCAAATACAAGTATTCATTTAAATAATAGAGTAAGAGTAATAAGTGCACTTAATTATTATAAGGCTAACGGAAAACCATATAGTGAAAAAGCTAAAGATGATGTTTTACTTTATGATACTTTGTTTATTGGTCTTACTACAGATAGGGATAATTTATACGATAGAATAAATAAAAGAGTAGATAAGATGATAGAAGAAGGCTTGGAAAAAGAAGCTCATAATTTATATGATTTAAATATTAAAACAAAAGCGGTAATGACTCCAATCGGTCCTAAGGAATTATTTGAATATTTTGATGGAAAAGTAACTTTGGAGGAAGCTATAGAAAACATTAAAACTAAAAGCAGAAAATATGCGAAAAGGCAATATACATGGTTTAATCATCAAATGCCCCTTGTTTGGTTTAATGTAGATTACGATAATTTTGATAAAACATGCATGGAAGTTTTAGAATATATAAAAAGTAATAGTAAATTTGATTAAAATGTGTTATAATTGACATGTATTTTAAGGGCTTTGATTAAGAAGTAGTAATAAAAGTAATTATTTATAGAGAGCTAGTGATTGGTGGAAACTAGTAATAATCTTTTATGAATTCACCTTATGAGCTTTAATCGGTAACGCGTTATAGTATTTGAGGTAAGATAATTCTTACAAATTAAGGTGGTACCACGTAAATCACGTCCTTATATTAGGATGTGATTTTTTTAATAAGGAGGGATAGTATGGAAAAAATACTAGATGAATTAAAAAAAGAATTGAAAGAAATTAAAGATTTAGCAAAGCTTAATGAGCTTAAAGCTAAGTATTTAGGTAAGAAAGGTAGTATAAGTGCTCTTTCATCTAAATTAAAAGATATGACTATAGAAGAAAAGAAAAGTTTTGGAAGTGTTTTAAATAAAATTAAAACAGATGCGACTAATTTATTAGATGATGCTAGAAGTAAAATTGAAGAAGAAGCTTTAAATAAAAAATTAGAAAATGAAAGTATTGATATTACTCTTCCAAGTACGAAAATACCAGCTGGGGCACCAAGTATTTTAGAAAAAGTAGTTGAAGAAGTTGAAGAACTTTTAATTAGTATGGGTTATGATGTCGTTGATGGTCCGGAAATAGAAGAGGATAAATATAATTTTGAAATGCTAAATATTCCTAAGGGACATCCGGCTAGAGATGCTCAAGATACTTTTTATGTAGAAAGTGATGAATATCTTTTACGTAGTCAAACTTCTCCTGTTCAAGTTAGAACGATGTTAGAAGGTCATGGAGAAGTACCTGTTAGAGTTATTTGTCCTGGTAAGACATATCGTCGTGATAATGATGATGCAACGCATTCTCATCAGTTTATGCAAATAGAAGGGTTACTCGTTGATAGAAAGGTTAGTTTATCAGATTTAAAAGGAACTTTTGATATTATAGCTAAGAAATTATTTGGAGAAGATACAAAAACTAGATTTAGACCGAGTTATTATCAATTTACAGAGCCTTCAGTAGAGATGGATATAAGCTGTCATCATTGTAAAGGTAAGGGATGCAGTATATGTAAAAATACTGGTTGGATTACTGTTTCTGGTGCTGGTATGGTTCATCCTAATGTTTTAAGTGGCTGTGGTTATGATCCAAAAGAGTGGCAGGGATTTGCCTTTGGATTTGGGGCTGAAAGGCTAGCTATGGTTAAATATAATATTGATGATTTAAGAGTTTTTTATACAAATGATATGAGAGAGATGCAAGCATTTGACAGGAAGGAGGATGAATAATGATAGATTTAGAATGGGTTAAAGACTATATAGATATTGAGAATGAAGATTTAAAGGAATTAGCCACTAAAATTACTAAAGCGGGAATTAATATTGAAAAAGTTATTTCAAATCATATAGATAATTTAGTAATTGGAGAAGTTCTAGAATGTGAGGCTCATCCTGATTCTGATCATATGCACGTATGTAAGGTTGATATAGGTACGGAAACTTTACAAGTAGTGTGCGGAGCTTCTAATGTACGCAAAGGAATAAAGGTTATAGTTGCCCTTCCTGGCGCTATTCTTCCAGGTGATTTTGAAATTAAAAAAAGCAAAATTAGAGGAGTAGAATCTAATGGAATGATATGTGCTTTATTTGAGCTTGGCTTAGAAGAAAAAACTGAAGAAACTTATAAAAAGGGTATTACTGAATTAGATAGTAAAGCTAAAGTTGGAGAGGATCCTTTAAAATATTTAGGTTTAGATGACACTTTATACGAACTTGATATTCATAAGCATCGCAATAATGATTGTTATTACCACATTGGTTTTGCTTATGAGATTGCTGCTATTTTAAATCGTAAAGTGACTTTACCAGAGGATGAGACACATCCTATAAAAGAAAATATAAAAGATTATTTTAATTTAAAAGTTGATACTAAAAAATGTCCATATTATTTAGCTAAAATGGTTAAAGATGTTAAAATTGGTGAAAGTCCAGAATTTATTAAAAGAAGACTTAATGCTTATGGAATGAGAAGTATTAATAATGTTGTTGATATTTCTAATTATGTAATGCTTGAGTATGGTCAGCCACTACACTTCTTTGACAAAGACACTTTGGGTGACAAAATTTTAGTTAGAGATGCTAAAGAAGGAGAAGAAATTGTCACTTTAGATGGTGTTAATAGAAAATTAAAATCTTCAGATATTGTTATTACTGATGGTGACAAACCAGTATGTATTGCTGGGGTTATGGGTGGTGAAAATACTGAAGTTACTGAAAAGACGAAAGATATTTTAATTGAAAGTGCTATATTTGATGCAGTAAGTATTAGATATACGGCTGCTAGTTTAGATTTAAAAAGTGAAGCCTCAATTCGTTATGGTAAAGGTTTAAGCTATGAATATACTAATAAAGCTATTGAAAGAGCTTGTCATTTACTTGAAAAATATGCAGGAGCTAAAGTTTTATCAGGAACTATTTGTCATGATAAAATAGATAAAACCCCTAAAATTTTAGAGTTTGAAACTGAAGAAATAAACGATATGCTTGGAATTACTTTAACCGATGATGATGTAAAAGTAGAATTAGGTCGTTTAGATTTTCCATATGAATTTAAAAAAGGAAAATTTGTAGTAACTGTTCCTTCTAGAAGGCTTGATATTGATCCAAATGTAAATGATATTGCTGAAGAAGTGGGAAGGTTATATGGTTATCATAATTTAGTTTCTACTTTGCCAAATACAGTAGTTAGAAAAGGTAGATATATAGGTGATGTTAAGTATCGTAAGCTTGCTTCTAAAAGACTTAGATCTTTAGGTCTTAATGAATGTAAAACATATACTTTAGTTTCTCCTGAGATGGCTAAATTATTTAAATACGAAAATAAAGAAAATGCAATTTTACCTAATCCACTTAGTATAGATAAATCAGTTATAAGAACGACTTTAATTCCTTCACTTTTAAATGTTTATGATTATAATAAGGCTCGTAAAGTAAATAATATTATGCTTTATGAAATTAGTAAAACCTATGATAAAGATTATAAAGAAGAAAGCAAAATTTCTATTCTTATGGAAGGAAACTATATAGTAAATGAGTGGAATAATACTAAAGTAAAAGTTGACTTTTATCTTATAAAGGGCATAATAGAAAACATTTTAGATTATTTTGGATTTAAAAATAGATACTCTTTTGAAAAGGAAAATATTTCTAATATGCATCCTGGAATATGTGCGTCAATTATACTAGATAATAAACAAATAGGAATAATTGGAAGAGTTCATCCATCTATTAGAAAAGATGATATTTATGTGGCTGAGATATCTTTAAATGCTCTTATGGAAGGGGTAAAACCAATTAAATTTAAGGCTGCTTCTAAATATCCTTTAATTAAAAAGGATTTGGCTTTTATTGTAAATAAAGATATAAATTCTTTAGAAATAGAAAAAGTTATTAAGAAAGCTGGCGGTAAACTTTTAACTGATATAAATGTTTTTGATGTTTATACTGGGGAAAATGTTAAAGATAATGAAAAGTCTATCGCATATTCACTTACTTTTTCTTCTGATGATAGAACTTTAAGTGAAGAAGAGGTTATGGAAGTATTTAATAATATTATTTCTAGATGTGAAAAAGAACTTAAAATTAAACTTAGAGATAAGTAATAAATGTTGACAAAAAACATAAAATATAATATTATGAATATGAAGAGATGTGAAGTTTACATCTCTTCATAAATGGGTCTATAGCCAAGTGGTAAGGCGTGGGACTGCAACTCCCTGATCGTTGGTTCAAATCCGACTAGGCCCTCCAATATGACTAATAATGAACTATAAATAGTTCATTTTTTTGTTTGCTATGTTATAATTATATAGGGAAGTGATTTAAATGAAAAAAGAATATATAGCTATTGGTTATTTGAATCAAGGAGATGTAGATAAGTTAATTGAAGTATTTATGCGTGCTATTAGAAATGGCAATATGACTATAGAAGAGATGGAATTAATTGGTGAGCGCGAAGGTTGGTTTATGCGTAATCCAGAATATGATAAGAAAAAAGAATATATAGCTATTGGTTATTTGAATCAAGGAGATGTAGATAAGTTAATTGAAGTATTTATGCGTGCTATTAGAAATGGCAATATGACTATAGAAGAGATGGAATTAATTGGTGAACGTGAAGGTTGGTTTATGCATAATTCAAAATATGATAAGGAAAATAGATATGTATGATAAATTAGTTATATTAATACCAACTTATAATCCTAGTGAAAAACTTATTAAGACTATTGATGTGTTAAAAGATAGTGGCTTTAATCATATTGTTGTTGTTAATGATGGCAGTTTAAATAATGAAATTTTTAATGAAATAGAAGTTGATAGAGTTTTAAAACATAAAACAAATAAAGGTAAAGGAGCGTCTTTAAAAACAGGATTTGAATATCTTAAAAAACTTAATTTTGATGGAGCAATTACTATTGATGATGATTTGCAGCACGACATTTCTGATGTTAAAAAAATCGCTGATAGTTTTTTAGAAAAACAAGGTGTATATTTTGGTGTTAGAGATTTTAATGGAGCTCCTGTTATTCGAAAAATGGCTAATATAATAGTTTCTAAATTATTTAAATTACTTTATAAATTTGATATTTGTGACACACAAACAGGACTTAGGTGTTTTCCTAAAAATATATTTGAGCACCTTACTCTTATTAATGGTAGTGGTTTTGAATATGAAATGAATGTTTTAAAGTATTTAGTTAAAAATAAATATAATATTAATAAAATAAAAATAAAGACAATTTATAATGATAATAAGTCACATTATAGTGTGTTTAAGGATTCATTTAAAATAATAAAATCTTTATTAAAAAAATAATTTTGTGATATGCCCTTGTTAAAAATCAAAATTTGGGCTATACTTATTTATAGTATTCAAGGAGTGATATGATGGGAAAAAGAACTCAAAGAATGGAAGAAAAAAGAAGAAAGAAACATCGAATTTCATTATTTTTTACTTTTATTAGTAATTTAGTTCTTGTTGGTGGAGCTGGATATTTAATATATACAGTATCACGTTTAAACAATATTGAAAATAATCTAAGATTGATTGGTTCTATTGTCTTATGTTTTATTTGTCTTCTTTTATTAATTTCTTCAGTAAGGAAGTATAAAAAACATAAAACTGGGAAACTCGTGTTTACCATAATACTTATGTTATTAATTGGTGGAGGATCTGGTTTTATTGGGTACAATATCGATAAAGTTTATACAACTTTAGATGTTGTTAGTGATACATCTGGTTATAAAACTTATTCATCAAGTTTGGTTACTTTAAGTACTAATGAAGTTTCTTCAATTTCGAAAATAGGCAATGAGCCTATTGGAATGATTAATGATGAATCTAGTATGGATGGTTATAAACTTCCAAAGGAAATTATTGAAAAGAAAGCTTTAACAAATGAAATAAAAGAGTATAGTAACTATATTGAAATGATAGATTCTTTATATAAGGGAGATATAAAATATATATTCTTGCCTACTAATTATTCAGTTATGTTTGGCAGTATGGATGGTTATGAAGATATAAAAGATAAAACAAAAATAATTTTTTCTGAGAAGAAAAAAGCCAAAGATAAAGAGGCAATTGTAAGCAGTAAAGGTAAAACAGTTGATTCACCATTTACAGTTCTTATAATGGGAGTGGATTCTGAAAAAGAAGGAATCCGAAATAGTTCTTTTAATGGAGATTCCTTGATGTTAATTACTTTTAATCCAAAAACTTTGGGTGCTACTATACTTAGTATTCCTCGTGATTCTTATGTACCTATTTCTTGTTTTGCTAATAAAAAGAAAAATAAGATAACGCATGCTGCTTGGCAAGGCGAGGGGTGCATGATAAAAACTATTCAAAATTTCCTTGATGTTAATATTGATTATTATGTTAAAATTAATTTCAAAGGTGCAGTTCAATTAGTTGATGCTTTAGGCGGTGTAGAAATAGATGTTCCTTATGATATGTGTGAACAAAATAGTAACAGAATGTGGGGACCAGGCACTGTCTATATTGAAAAAGGATATCAAACTTTAAATGGTGAACAAGCTTTAGCTTTTTCTCGTAATAGACATGCAAATCCTGACAAATGTGCTAAAAAATGGGCGAATTACAACAGTAATGATTTTATTAGAGGACAACATCAACAAGAAGTTGTAACAGCTTTATTAAATAAATTTAAAACAATTAGTGATTTAAATACTGTTTATAAATTACTAGATACAATCAGTAATAATATGGTTACTAATATGAGTACTGATCAAATTCTTTCACTTTATAATGTATTTAAAGATATTGCTACTAAAGCTGATAAAAATACTGATATTTCAGATGTTTTAGGAATTCAAAGATTATATTTAAATGGATATAGTGCAATGATTGTTGATTATGGTGGTTCTAATTTGAATCTATATAATTATGTTTTATATGATGATAGTATTAAAGAAGTTTCAAATGCTATGAAGGAAAACTTGGGAATTAAGAAAGCCAAAGTCGTTAAATCATTTAGTTTTGATGTAAATAAACCTTATGAAAAAACTGTTATTGGACAAAAAGCAACAGGTAAGAGAAATTTAACTTTGCTTCCAAGTTTTGTTGGACAAACTTTAAGCTATGCTCAGTCTTGGTGTTCAAGTCATGGAATTAAAGTTAGTGTTAATGGTGGAAACGGATATGTACTTTCACAAAGTGTTCCAGCAGGTGCAAATATTGAAGATGTAAGATCTATTACTTTAACAGCTGGTGGTACAAGCTCTACTGAAAAGAAAGAAACCAATAAGGAAACCGAAAATAAAACTTGTGGAGCTAATGCGACATACAGTGAGTCAGCTAAGAAATGTGTTTGTGATAGTGGATATAAGGAAAACTCTTCAGGAAAATGTGAAAAAGAAGAAACACCACCTGAGCCTGAACCTGATCCAGAGCCAGAAACTCCAACTAATCAAGAATAAAGATTCTATTGAATCTTTTTTCATTTTCTTTTGCATATATTCTAATAAAATGATAAAATAAAAAAGGTGAGGGGTTATGAGATATAAATTGTTTGGTTATAAAGCAAATGCTGGGAACATTTTAGTATATGAAGATGATAATTTAGAAGAAGTTAAAAGGCATTATGAGGATATAGAGCAAGATACTGATTACGTATCTGCTAATATAATTGACTCTGTTAATTGGTCAGTTATTTCGTATATTGATTTTAATGTTGTTCCTAGAAATGATACTAAAGTTAAAAAAATAGGAGTTAAAAGAGACATTATTGGAAGGTGATATTATGGACAGAAAAGAATATGCAGATTTACTTTTAAAAACTGATCATGATTATGAATATTATGAAAATAAATATCCTAAAAGAAATTTAAAAGAGGGAGCTATGGTTACTCGTCTCGCACCTAGTCCTACGGGATTTGTTCATTTGGGTTCTTTAGATTGCGGTTTTATCGATAGAGTAATGGCTTCACAAAGCGGAGGTTTATGTTATCTTAGAATAGAAGATACTGATAAAGAAAGAACTGTTGATAATGGAATTAATATGATTATTGATAGTTTAAATAAATTTAATATAACCTTTGATGAAGGGGTTACAAAAGATGGTGAAGTAGGTAATTATGGTCCTTATATTCAAAGTGAAAGAGGAGATATTTATAAAGCTTTTGCCAAAAAATTAATCATTGAAGATAAAGCTTATCCTTGTTTTTGCACTAAAGAAGATGAAGAACACGTAAAAGAAATTCAAGCAAAAAACAAAGAACAAATCGGTTATTATGGCAGATGGGCAACATGCAGAAAACTTAATATGGAAGATGTTATTGCCAAAGTAAATAATGGTGAAAAATATATTATTAGATTAAAATCAAGAGGCAACCCTAATCATAGAATAAAATTTAAAGATGAAATAATTGGTAAAATGGAAATTCCTGAGAATAATTTGGATATTCCAATTATTAAATCTGATGGACTTCCTACTTATCATTTTGCTCATGCAGTTGATGATCATTTGATGGGAACGACACATGTAATACGTGGGGAAGAATGGCTTGCAAGTTTAGATAAACATATTGACTTATTTAATAGTTTAGGTTTTGAACTTCCTAAATATGCGCATATTTCAACTTTAATGATTGATGATAATGGGGTAAGAAGAAAAATCTCAAAAAGAAAAGATCCATGGGCAGATATTAATTATTTCCACAAAGAAGGCATTCCTAATGAAGCTTTAGTTTTATATATGGCTACAATTACTAATTCTAATTTTGAAATGTGGATGAGTCAGAATAAAGATAAAAGTTATAAGGATTTTGAATTTAGTTTTAGTAAGATGCCTAAAGGTGGAACCATGTATGATTATGATAAAATAGTTAATATTTCTAAAAATTATATCAGTACTTTAAAAGCTGAAGATGTTTATAATAGAGCCTTAGAATATGCTAAAGAATATGATGAAGAATTATTAAATTTGCTTACTAAATATAAAGATTATTCTATAGCTATATTCAATATTGAAAGAGAACAAAAGAAACCGCGTAAGGATATCGGAGCTTTTAGTGATGTTAAAAATCAAATATGGTATATGTTTGATGAGCTTTTTAAACCTGAAAGTTATGAGTGGCAAAAAATTACTGATTTAAACGATATAAAGAATATCGTTAATACTTATTTAGAAAAGTATGATGAAAATGATGATAAAGAAACATGGTTTAATAAAATGAAGGAGGCTGCGAGTAGTTTAGGTTTTGCTTCTGAGATGAAAGAATATAAAGAAAATCCAGATAATTATAAAGGTAGTATTGCTGATTTTAGTACTGTAATTAGGGTAGCTATAACTTCTAAAAGCATGACTCCTGATTTATATGATATTATGCGATTATTTGGAAAGAAAAGAATGCAAGAAAGGTTAGAAATGATAAAATAATCATTTCTAATTTTTTTGTCATATTTTAGCACTCACTATTGACAAGTGCTAAATAAAGTGCTATTATTAATATGTAATAGAAAGAAGGAATAAATATGCGTATGTTACCAAAAAGGTATGATTTTGACAGTATGTTTGATACTTTACTTACTCCTAGTGAAAATATGAAATGTGATGTTTATGAAAAGGATGGGTGCTATTACATTGAAGCAGATATGCCAGGAATGGATAAAAAGGATGTTAAATTAAGTTACGATAATGGCTATTTGACTATTAGTGCAGAAACGAATTCATCATCTGAAGAAAAGAAAAAAGATTTTATAAGACAAGAAAGATTTTCAGGATATATGGAACGTAAGTTTTATGTTGGGGAGATTGCTTCAGAAGATGTTTCAGCTAATTTTAAAGATGGTGTCTTGAAAGTTAAGGTACCTAAAGAAACTGTTCAAAAAACTAAAAAAACAATAGAAATTAATTAACCGCTTTATAAGCGGTTTTTTATTTGACTTTTTTTAGAAAATTGATATAATAATACCTACTTTTAGGGGGTGCTTTTATGGATATTTATGCATTAATTAAGTATGATGGAAAAACTAGTAAAGTTACTGGTGATCAAGTTAGACAAATTATCGATAGAGCTATTAAATATTCAATGTTAAATACTCTTAATGAAATTATTAAGAAGTATGGAAATAATCATATTGTTACGCCTCGTGATATTAATAGTTTTTCATCTGGAATTTGTAGTAATTTGGCTGAGCGCTATTTAAAACAATTAATTGATTATGAGGATTATTATTACAGTTTTGAATTTTCTGAATTTAAAGCATCAGAACTTAAAACTTTTGTTTTAGATTATCCTATTCATATGGATATTAATATCGAAAATTTTGATTATGTTTTGAAGGAACTTGGAGTAATTCATGTTGATAATTCAAATATCACTGACTCTTCAATTCATAAGTGCGGTAACTGCACGAAAATGTCACCTTTAATTTGTGAAAAAGTTGAATATATTAAAAAACCTATTTTTCAATATGATTTTGTTGTTGATGGATATCAGACTTATTATTTTGAAGATGGTGAAGAAAGATTAGATAAATTTATTGTCCAAAGGTGTAGGCAACACAAAAAAGTAACTACGCCAGTTATGTATTATAGTAAACCAAAGGTCTTAACAAAAGAATAAAATAACTTTTGGTTTTTTTATTGTTTTTTAATTTTTTATATGCTACGATTAAATAGATGAAAGGAAATGTTTATGGGAATAGTAGATGCTAATAAGGATAATTTTAAGAGTGAGGTTTTAGATTATGAGGGAACAGTACTTGTGGATTTTAATGCTACTTGGTGTGGTCCTTGTAAGATGCTTAAACCTGTTTTAGAAGAAATTGCTTTAGAGCAAGATAAAAATAAAATAGTGGCTGTTGATGTTGATAATGAAGCGGAATTAGCTAAAGAATATGGTGTATTATCAATTCCTTGTCTAGTTTTATTTAAAAATGGTAAAGAAGTAAAGCGAAGTGTTGGTTTAGTTTCAAAAAGTGAATTAGAAAATATGCTTGGAGGAAAATAGATGTACGATATAATTATAGTCGGTGCTGGTCCAGCTGGTCTTACTGCAGCTATTTATGCAAGGAGAGCTTTAAAAAAGGTTCTTGTTTTGGAAGCTTTAAATTATGGTGGACAAATTATAAACACATTATGTATTGAAAACTATCCAGCAAATTATAAAATTTCGGGTTTTGATTTTGCAACTAATATTTATAATCAAGCTAAAGATTTAGGAGCTGAAATAAAATATGAAAAAGTTTTAGAAATTAACGAAAACAAAGAAGTTATTACAGCTGATAACAAATATAAAGCAAAGGCTATTATTTTAGCTACCGGTTCTTGTAATAGAAAACTAGGTTTAGATAATGAAGAAGAATTTACTGGAAAAGGTATATCATACTGTGCAACTTGTGATGGGGCTTTTTATAAAGATAAGATTGTCGCAGTTGTTGGTGGTGGAAATGTTGCTTTAGATGATGCTTTGTATTTATCGGATATTGCTAGTAAAGTTTATTTGATTCACCGAAGAGAAGAATTTAGAGGGGAAGAAAGTTTAATTAATCAGCTTAAAACTAAAAAGAATATTGAATTTATTTTTAATAGTAATGTAACTAAAATAAATGGTAAAGAAAAATTAGAATCAATAGAGATTAACAATGATTATGATATTATTATTGACGGTTTATTTATCGCTATTGGGAGAATTCCGAATAATGATGAATTTAAGCTTATAAAATTAAATAAAGAAGGTTATGTTATTTCTTCTGAAAATTGTCACACTAATGTTTCTTTCATATTTGTGGCGGGAGATAACCGTGAAAAAGAAGTAAGACAACTTGTTACAGCAGTTTCAGATGGTGCTGTAGCTGCAACAGAAGCTATAAAATATATAAATCAAGGAAACTGTTAAGTTTTCTTTTTATGTTTGAAAAAAATATATTTAGTGGTAAAATAGTGGCTGTTTGGGGGATGTTTATGAAAAGACCTGAAGATATATTATATGATTTAATATGCAGTGCTTCTAATTATGTTATAAGTATTTTTGTAAAGCCTGATATGGAAGTTTCAGCAGTTACTGATATTTTGATAGATGAGTTAATTGCTAGTGGTATAAATGGATTAATAATTGATGTTGATGAAACACTTAGATTTGATAGTAAAGATATTCCCAAGGAAAACGAAGAGTGGCTTAATACAGCAAGGTCAAAATTTAAAATAGTAATATTAAGTAATGGTATGGATAAAAAACTTGAAGAAAAATTTGATGAAATGGGTATACCATATATAGAATTTGCTTTTAAACCATTTAAATACAATTTTAATAAATCTTTAGATATTCTTGGGTTAAAACCTGAAGAAGTAGCAGTTATCGGTGATGATTTATTTGATGATATATATGGTGGCAACAAAAATGATATGACTACCATTAAAGTTTCAAAATGTAAAAAATTAACAAAAAAATAATATAATTATTTCTATAATAAAATAAAAACTTACGAACTATATAGTTCGTAAGTTATTTTTAACTGGAGCAAGTGACCGGAATCGAACCGGCATCTTAGCCTTGGCAAGGCCATATACTAACCGTTGTACTACACCTGCGCATATTCATTATATAATATTTTATTGATATTGTAAAGCAAAAAAATGTCTAATTTTATTATTTATATATGTATTTAAAGAAATATCTATTTGTGATAAAATATGTTAAAGGCGTGATGTTATGGATAATATAAAAGGACTTTCGGAAGAAGAAGTTTTAAAGCTTGAAGAAAAAGGTTTAATTAATTATAAATCGGATGTTAAAACGAAGACTATAGGGCAAATTATTGCTGGAAATTTTTTTACATTGTTTAATTTTTTAAACCTTGGTTTAGCTTTGGCTATATTTTATGCACATTCTTATAAAAATTTACTTTTTCTTGGGGTTGTTATATGTAATACACTTATTAGTACTTTTCAAGAAATACGAAGCAAAATTACTGTTGATAAATTATCTTTATTAAACGAAAGTAAGGCTAAAGTTATTCGCGGTGGTATTACTAAGGAGATTGGTATCTATGAAATTGTTTTGGGTGATGTTTTAAAATTCAAATCTGGAAATCAAATACCTACCGATTGTAAGGTGTTATCGGGTGAAGTTTTAGTAAATGAATCATTACTTACTGGAGAAGAAGAGGCGGTTAGTAAGAAAAAGGGTGATGATTTATTTTCAGGAAGTTTTATTATTAGTGGTTCTTGTTTGGCTGAAGCTATTCATGTTGGAACTGATAATTATGCTTCACAAATTTCTTTAGAGGCAAAATATATTAAAAAAGTTAATTCAGAGATAATGAATTTTATCAAGAAAATAATTAAATATATTTCTATTGCGATAATTCCAATAGGTATATTATTATTTTTAAATCAGTTAAATGAATCTGTGCTGCCAGAAGCAATTGTTTCAACCGTGGCGGCTTTAATTGGAATGATTCCTGAAGGTCTAGTATTACTTACAAGTACTGTTTTAGCAATTAGTGTAATAAGACTTGCTAATTATAATGTTTTGGTTCAAGAATTATATTGCATTGAAACTTTGGCTAGAGTCGATACTATGTGTCTTGATAAGACGGGTACAATTACTGAAGGGGAAATGGAAGTTTCTAAATTAGTTTCTTTAAACGGAAATGTAATGAGTGACATTACGGATGCTTTAGGATTGATTAGTTATCATATGGAAAGTGATAATCAAACAATGGAAGCAATAAGTAGAAAGTATGCAAGAAAAAATGATTATGAAGTTTTAGAAACAGTTCCTTTTTCTTCTAAAAATAAGTGGTCAGGAATTTCCTTTAAAGATGTCAGTTATGTTATTGGGGCGCCTGATATTATTTATAATCGTGATATCAAAGAAATGGATGACTATTTAGGGTATAGGGTTTTATTACTTGGAAAAAGTATGAGAAAACTAAATGGTACTTTACCTTCTGATTTAAAACCGATGGGTTTAATTATAATTAGAGATAAGGTGCGAAGAGAGGCTAGAGCTATATTAAATTATTTTAAAGAAGAAGGGGTAGATATTAAATTAATATCTGGTGACAATCCTAAAACTGTAGCTAATATAGCTGAATCTGTTGGCCTTCAAAATTTAAAATATATTGATATGAGTAAAGCTAAATCACCGATTAGTGATTTAGTAGAAGATTATAATGTTTTTGGAAGGGTAAAACCTGATCAAAAAAAAGAAATTATTTTGGCTTTAAAAGCTAAAGGTCATACAGTTGCCATGGTTGGTGATGGGGTTAATGATGTTTTAGCTTTAAAAGAAGCTGATTGCAGTGTGGCAATGAATAGTGGTAGTGATGCAGCGAGAAATGTTTCGCAGTTAGTTTTACTTGATTCAAATTTTTCTTCAATGCCTAAGGTTGTTTCTGAAGGAAGAAGATGTATAAATAATATTCAAAGATCTTCTAGTTTGTTTTTATGTAAGACAACGTATGCGACGATATTGGCTATTATTTTTATGTTTTTAAATAGATCATATCCATTTATCCCAATACAGCTTACTTTAACTAGTATGGTTACAATAGGTATTCCATCATTTGTCTTAGCTTTAGAGCCTAATAATGATAGGATTAATGGTCGAATTATCGTTAATGTTCTTAAAAAATCTTTACCAACCGCACTTACGACATGCTTTAATATTTTGTTTATCATGTTTATTTCAGTATTTATTAAACTTTCACATGATGAAATATCAACTTTGTGTGTTATTATGACAGGAATCACTGGCTTTATGCTTCTTTATAGGATAAGCGTTCCTTTTAATAAAATTAGAGGTGCATTGTTTTTTACTTTAATTTTGATATTTTTTGTTGGTATAGTTTTTATGAGAGAAATATTTTCTTTAGTCATTCTTACTCCTAAGTTAATAATTATTTTAGGTGGCCTTTTCTTAATTTCAATTATGGTATTTAACTTCTTTACAGAATTGTTTTATAGAGTGGCTAGAAGAATAAGATGGTAAAAAATAGCTTTAAGCTATTTTTTTAATTTTTCCTTATAATTATTGACATTAGGTGTAAAGCAGATGTATAATTTATTTAACATATGAAGCGGGTGACGGAACATGAATCAAGATAATCAGGGGGCACGTAATAGAATTAATGTGGTTTTGCCTGATCATATTATGTGGATAAAATCACAATTTAAGAAAAGACAATTTATGCAAACAAGAGGAAGAGAAGTTTTAATTGATGTTCCTAAAACGCATTTAAAACATATTGTCAATATTCCTTCTAAAGATGATCCGGGGTATATAAATGCTTGGGCTAAGGTTTATAATTATGGACTTGATTATTTAGAAGGTTCAATAAATGCAGCTTGTTTAGAAAATAAATTTATTAGAAGAGAAGGCAATAATTGGGTTTTAAATGGAAAGCCAATTGTCTGGCCTAGGTTTAATGCTGAAGATGCTTTATATGCGAAAAGTTTAGAAAACATTTTAGCGCAATATAGTTATGTTAAAAGTAGCTATTTAGCTTATAGAGAAAAAAATGGTGATAATATTTCAGTTACAAAAAGCTCTGTTATGTTAAATCCTGTTAGTAATACTGCTGAACCAGTTGTTACTAGACCTGTAATGGTTCAAAAAGAAGAGGTAGTTCCAGAAAAAGCAGTGGAATTTTCTAACTCTAGACCTTTAAAAATTCAAAAGATTTCAGATGGAGCTATTATTGATAGTAGAGACATTGATTCTCTTAAAAATCAAAATACTGATTTAGTTCTTCTTACTTGCCAAGACATTAATAATTCACA
>CAZKKR010000031.1:0-14916 GCA_964553605.1 uncultured Muribaculaceae bacterium
CAAAGTAGTGCTGCTTTAGTAGAGGAAGTAAAACCAGCATCTCCAGTAACGGAAGAGGCTATGGTAAAACCTACTGAGCAAGAAGATACTTCAAAAGCAGAAGCGGCGCCTCTACCAACGCAAGAGGCTTCTAGTGAGCAAGATGATATAGAATACTTATAATATGAAAAAGACTTTAACAGTAATAAGTTGTTTATTTCTCGTCTTAACTTTTTTTCAGATCACAAAAAGTTTTGGTGTTTTTGAAACGAGATATGCGGAAGATAGCGATATTGATATAGCCAAATGGCACATATATGTTAATAATTATAATTTAAATAATACAGACAACATTTTTTATATCGATAGTATAACTTATACAAATAATTCAGGTGTTAGTACTAATAGATTTGCACCAGGTGTTACTGGTTCTTTTCTCTTAGAAATTGATCCTACTGATACGGAAGTGGCATTTGAATATCAGTTAACTATTGATTTAAGTGATTCTTTGTATGATCAGATTAGTATTGATAGTATTCAAGGAGTAAACGGAACAACACTTACAGCTAATAACGGTGTTTATAATAGGGTTGTTTCTTTGGATGATATAAATAATGAGGTAACGGATACTATACAAGTTACTTTTACTTGGAATGATGACGGTAATCATGATGATAGTGATTCAGAACTTGGAGCTTCTGATGGTAATTTTGAGATACCAGTTAATATTAGTTTTAATCAATATATAGCGTAGAAGGTGGTGATAGAATATGAAAAGAGATTATTTATATAGTGTTGTAAAAATAGTTAGTAAATTATTTTCGACATTATTATTTATTGTTTTGGGTATTTGCATATATTTATTTATTTCTTTGAATATTCTATCCAATAGCTATGCTAGTTTTTTTTCACATACATTATTTCAAATAGGAAGTAATAGTATGGCTCCAACAATTACGACAAACGATTTAATTTTAGTTAAAATAACTAAGAATGTCGATGTTGATGATGTTATAACTTATAAGGATGGAGACATTTTAGTTACCCATAGGGTTATTTCTAAAACCGGACATGGCTTTGTTACTAAAGGTGATGCAAACAACACAACTGATAAGCAAATTGGGAAAGATCAGGTTGTGGGAAAAGTTGTAAAAGTACTTCCAAATATGGGAATTTGGTTTAAAGTTTTTACAACACCTAAAATTATTTTCCTAGTTTGTTTTACGTTATTTATGTTTTCGTTAGCTTTTTCTTACACAGGAAAGAAAATTTTAACCAAAAGCGATGATTTTGGTATTTATTATTCAGGAATAAAAATCAAAAAGGGTGGTTCTAGTGTTAAATAAGCAAAAGTTTACGTTATTTAATAAGATTACTCTTTCTGTTTTTGGTTTTTTTGTTGTATTAATTTTGATGACAACAGTATTTTCAGCTTTTCAAAGTGATGCCGAAGGAACTGTTTCGAATAAAATTGCTTTTTATGTGATTGATCCAGTTCCACAGACTCAGCAAATTAAAATTGGTGAGCTGGCTCCAGATGGAGCAAATTTTAGTTACAGTATTCAAGTTTCAAATTTTAAAAACGGGAAAACTAGTGAAGTTGATATGGATTATACTTTGCGAATAAAAACGACAACTAACGTTCCTGTTTCATATAAATTATATGCAAATGGGGGAGATACTGATGTTATTGGGACTAGAGAAATAATCCAAGATGATGATGGAATGTATTTTTATAGTTATAATCCGCAAGTTGGGAGCTTTGTACATGGTGTCCAGAAAACGGACACTTACACTTTGGTGATTAATTTTCCGACAACATACAGAAGTGCAGTTTTCCAAGATTTAATTGATGTAATTGAAGTGACAGTCGATGCAGAGCAAACGTAAATTTTTTTTACATAAAGTATTGTTGTTTTTTTTAAAATATGTTATTATGATGATAGAAGGTAGGAGGATTTTATGGCAAATCAAAAAAATAATGGAAGAAAACAAAGAAGATTATTACTAACTCTTTTGTTATTACTTGCCGCAGGTGTGTTTTTAGGAACAGCTTCATTTGCATGGTTCACGGCTAACCAAAAGGTAACGATTAGTCCAATCGATGTAAATGTATCTACATCTAGTGGTATTCAAATATCTGCAGATGGTAGTAACTGGAAATCAGTTTTAATAAATTCTGATATAACGGGTGCTTCTTCAACTTATACAGCAGCAGTTAACCAAGTGCCAACAACACTTGAACCAGTTTCAACAATTGGTGAAGTGGACGCAACTGGTAAGATGAAAATGTTTTTAGGGCAAGTTATAGCTAACGAGACAACTGGAGACTTCGTGTTAAGTGCGACTCAATCTGTTGAAACTAACACAACATCTTCAGGTAAGTTTATAGCGTTTGATATTTTCCTTAAAAACGAAAGTAATGAAACTTTATATATGACTCCAAACTCAAGAGTAACGTTCAGAAATTCTGATAGTGGTATTAAAAATGCTACTAGAGTTGCTTTTGTTACACTAGGTCATACGACAACTTCTGATTCTATTGCTAACATTAGAGCTTTAAATACTGGAACTTCATCAACTGTTAAAATTTGGGAACCAAATTACGATGTTCATACAGCTGATGGCGTTGCTAACGCAATAAGCCCTTATGGTATTACGACTTTAAGTCAAGGTTCTGGAAATGCTTGGGTTCCATATTCAGGAGTAAAAGCAGCATTTGCTGATACTTTAGGCATCAAACGTGAACAAGCCACTCAAACTTTACATTCTGAGTATTTTACCGATGTTAATCCGGATATTAAAACAGTTGAAGGTTATACAACTAGTCAAACTTTAACTGCAGCAAACGGTTTATTAGCTGGTATTACAAAGATGCGTATTTATATGTGGGTTGAAGGACAAGACGTTGACTGTGAGAACAATGCGTCTGGTGGAGAAATCAGTTTCTACTTACAATTTAGTATTGTAGATGTAACTATTACTTCTCAATCACAAGGTGGATAATATTTAGGAAGTATTTTACTTCCTTTTTTTGTGCTTTGGCAAATGTTTTGTTTTTAAAAAACAACTTATGGATACTATTTATTATTTGATCAAAAATTTTATGTTATTTTTTTAAAAAGTATAGGGTTTTATTTGTGCTAATACTTTAAAATACTTTAAATTTATGATACAATTATTATGGTGATGCTAGATGAGGGGAGTTAAGTATGGACTGTTAACAATTTATGCTTTATTTGTAATATTAATTACGATATTGTTATTTACTTTTAATAAGTTTTCTGATAGTAAAATAGGCAATATTACTATTGCCGATAGTGAAAAGAATATTTCTACTTTAAAAAAAGGTGATTTATTTATTATTTCAAGTAAAGATGATATAAAAGTTGGTGATGAAATACTTTTCTATGACACTAGTGGTGGAACCAATTTTTTGAATAGTGAAGTTGTTAAAAAAGTGTTAGATACTGATAGTCTTACTTACGTAATTCGGGATAACGAATTTTTATCTAGTGAATATATTGTTGGAACGGCCGGTTCCAGCATTCGTATACCATTACTTGGATATTTATATGTGTTTTTTACTAGCAAAATAGGATATTTGCTGTTTGTGATAATTCCAATAATTGTTTATTTGATAATTTTATTAAAGAAGTATAAGTATGCTGAAAAGAAAAATTAGGGTTCATAAACTTTCAAAAGTTAAAAAATATATTATAATTGTTTTCATATGTATGATGGCTTTTACTTTGACTGTGAGCTTTGGTAGGTATGTTTATAAAAGAGTTTTAAATTTATATTTTTTGACACAGAATTTCTTTTTTGAAAGTGATAAATTGAAAGATCCAACGGCGAATTATTCTTTGAATTATTGGAATGGTGTAGATCCTTATGATATCGATATAAATATAAATAGTTTTAAAAATGACAAGTTAAAAAGTTCTCATGATATTACATATACAACTAGATATTCTTGCCCTAGTAATGTTATATGTAGCTTGTCTAAAGCAGGGGGAACTGTTTCGGGAACTTCAAATACAGATAGTTTTACTTTTACAATGACCCCGAACGCAATTTTTAATGATAATGATAGTGTTACTTTTAGTGTATATGCGACATCTACAAGTCCTTATGTGAAAGAATTATCGGCAACTTTTACTTTAATTGTTGGTAAATATGGTCTTAGCCATGCGGTGGAAGATAGTGTTGGTAATCCTTATTTAACCTTGAAAGTAACAAATACTTTGGATTCATATCTTGTTAAAGAAGGTTTTACTGATACTGTTTCTGGTAACACGGTTACTTATACTGCAGGTAACCATATTAGTAAAGCTATATATGATGTTCTTACTGATACTAATAAAAGAAAATGTGCTTCAGCGATAATTACAGTTGCGTTTGATCCTACAGTTGTTTTAGTAGATAATACATCATCTGATTTTATGAAAGCGTACGATATAGAAACACAATCTATAGGTGGATATAATTATGTCAAAAAATTTAAATTTGATATGGATTCAAGTGTCAGTAGTGTTATTAAATTTTATAAAAAGAATAAAAATGTTAACTATAGTGGTAGTAATGTTTTGACTGTTACGTATAGTTATTAGGAGCTGATTAGATGAACTATGATATTGCGACTGAATATATTTCTTATTCACAAAATGCGATTAAGAGATATTTACAACTTATTTTGGAACATTATTTCGATCAGGATATATATGACGATTTGATCAATGCGTATATAAATACCAGATATTATAATTTGTATCCTGTGGTTAGTGAAAAATTTGAGGAAAATATTGTTTATTATTTGAAAAAGTCTTTGCAAAAAGTGAAGGATGATGTTAAATTCAAAGATAAAGCGAAATATATGTTTCAAATGTTTAAATATATTTTAGTTTTTGATGGTGTTGTTGAGTGTGATTCTGCCAGAAGAATTATAAATGAAATTAAAAAAGTTAGAATAGTTTATCTTAAATTAGTTGATAGTGATTTTGAAGCAAAATTATATAATATGCTTGAGAAAGATTTAATTGCTAAAAAAGAGTTTTTAGAAAGTTTTGAAGATAAAAATTTTACGATGAATTGTGTTAAAGTTAAAGACCAAATGTTTTATTGTGTGTTAGAACATAATTTAAAGTTTTCTAAATTGTATAGTGATTATGCGATTAGTAAAGTTTTTAATAGTAAAAGTATAAATGAACAGAAACTTTTTGTTACATATCCTTTAGCAGCAGTTAGAGCCTTACAGGATATTATTAAAGGAAATTTCACTAAGATTTATATTGTTGATTATGTATTTTCTTTAGCAAGTAAACCTAAAAAAAATGAACGCTTACTTAAATATATAAACAATGATATCATAAAAGAGAAATTAGTATTAAAATTAAGCTATGAAGATTTTTTGTCTAATAAAGAAAAGGTATATGAACTTACAAGAAATGGGTTTAAAGTAGCTTTAAAAATAGATAAAACTTTTGAGTTTAATGAAGAGAATATCAAATTGCTTAAACTGTTTGCTTTTATGGTTACAGATGATGAGCAAATTTATGATAGAGTTAAAGTTAATTACGATATTATATATATACCAAATAGTTAGAAGGTGATGTAATGGATACATTTTTGAGATTTTTGTATGAATTTCTTGGTCAATTTTTCGGCGGATTTTTAACAATTGCTAATGCTTTGGCTGAGGCAATTATGCAAATATTTGACTTTAGAGGTTATCTTAAAATTTTCAACTTTTATAAAGATGATTTTAATGGATCAGAATGGGTATTCATTATTATTTCAATAATTTTAATGGTAATAGTAATGGGCGGACTTATTTTCTTGATTTTTATGTTAATCAGAAAATATATCCGTTTTAGAAAGAGTTTAGTTGAACAGGAAGATTTACTAAATGAAGTGGCGACTTTGAATAATGAAGTTTCAACTTTAGTTAAAGAAAAAGAAGATATTTTGGCCATGAAAGTTTCACATTTAGGGTTACAGCCTGATCAACCAGATACTGAAGAAGTTAAGACGGAAAATGATAGTGCGACGGCTGATACTGTCGATGATGATGATGAGGGCAAAAGATTTGCTAAACTTAATAACATTGATAAAGAATTTAAAGATTATGTTATTAAGAACTATAACAATTCATTTACATTACCAGAACTTGTTGAATTATTTAGACATTTTGCAGCTAGTCAGTTAAAACTATATTACAAAACAGAAATGATTCGAATATTTATTGCAGCACTTGCTTCTACAAAATTAATTATCCTACAAGGTATCTCTGGTACCGGTAAAACTTCGCTTGCTTATGCTTGGGGAAAATTTTTGAAACACGATTCTTGTGTGGCTTCAGTACAGCCATCATGGCGTGACCGTACAGAGCTATTTGGATATTTTAATGAATTTACTAAAAAGTTTAATGAGACAGATGTTCTTAAAACTATTTATGAAGCTGGATATACTGATGATATTTTTACAGTAATCTTGGATGAAATGAACATCGCGAGAGTCGAGTACTATTTTGCGGAAATGCTTTCTATTTTGGAAATGCCAAATCAAGATGAATGGATTGTTGAACTTGTTTCTAGTGGTTGGGGTAATGACCCAGTTAAGTTACTTGATGGTAAACTTAAGATAAGTCCTAATGTTTGGTATATAGGAACAATCAACAACGATGACTCAACCTTTATGGTTACCGATAAAGTGTACGACCGTGCGATGCCAATAGATATTAATGATAAGGGTGAGGTTTTTGAACCTGATGATACGCCAGCTCAAGATATTAATTATTCTTATTTAAATAAAATGTTTACGGATGCAATTGCTGGAAATGCAGTTAGTCAAGATATGCTTGATAAAATTGAAGAAATGGATAATTATGTTATTAAACATTTCCGTATTGCGTTCGGTAACCGTATTGTTGCACACATGCGTAAATTTGTACCTGTGTATGTAGCTTGCGGAGGTAAAGAAGTAGACGGTGTTGATTACTTTATTGCCCGAAAAATTTTAAGAAAATTTGAACAGTTAAATATTTCATACATTAGAGATGAAATTGATGGATTTATTGAATTTTTAGATACAACATTTGGTAAAGGGGCTATGAAAGAGTGTGAAGAGTATTTGCTCAGACTTAAGAAATTAACTTAATGGAAGTGATTATATGAACAGTATTATTAATCTTTATAACAATATGGATGAACAAAAGAGAAAGTCTTTTAATTCATCTGTCAAATCCACTTTAAATGTTTCGAGAAAAATCAACAGTGGAGCTTATGATGATGAGTGGCTTACAAAGATGGAGGAAACTGTAAGGTATCTTGATAATATACTTAGAAATCCTAATAGATTTATTGTTAATGAAGAAGAAATTGTTAAAATCGAACTAGCTCGACGAATTACTGTTGATAGTATAAAACACTTATCCAGAAATACGAACTTTATTCAAAAATATGATCCAGAGACAAATGAGGTAAAGCCTTCTAAAATTTTAAACATCAATAAAGAGGAAAGTTTTAATACTTATGAAAACAGATTTATATATACTCTTATAAACAACATGAAAATGTATATCGAAAGAAAAAAAACGGAGACGATAAGTGGCACTTTTAAAAAAGAACATCGTTCTTTAGAGTATAGGGGAACAGCTAATGTCAATAAAGAAAAATTAGAACTTGCTTTACAGATAAAAAGTGATTTAGATGATAAAAATGCTGAAGGTAATGATATATCTGGTAGAATAGAAAAACTTGAACAGCGAATCACAGATTTATGTAGTACTAGTGTTTATAAGGATATAGCAAAACTCCATGTAGCACCAGTAGTATCTCCAATTAAAAAAACAAACCTAATTTTAAAAAATGTTAATTTCCAATATGCATTAGATCTTTGGAATTATATGCAGTCACATATGGAACCAAGCAGTAAGAATGAAAATAAAAATGATGGTTATGAAGATAATGGGGCGCTTAAACAGATGATGAATGATTCATTTATGCTTAATTATCTAATAATGAAATCGGCTGATGGTGAGGAAGAAAAGCCAAAAGAAGAACTTCAAAATAAAGTGGCTGAGAACACGGTTAATCAATTGCTAAGTATTAGTGATCAATTATCGGTTGAAGATGTTATGCGCCTTATTGGTGATGAGTATGTTAAGGTTAAGTATCGAAAAGTTGTCGATACAAGTGCGATAGCTAAAAAGTATAAGGAAGCAATTGAACTTTACATGGCAAAAGATCATGATTTGAAGGTGAAGAAAAATGAAAAAGATATTAAATAATAAGTTTGTAAAAGTAATAACCACTATCTTTAAGGTTATTGTTTGGGTAATTGCTATATTAATAGTAGCGGTTATAGTTATGCAAAGAGTTTTTAATAATAAAGTTTCAATCAGTAATTTTAGAATTTTTACTATTGCTACTGGCAGTATGCTTCCTGAATATGAAATAGGCGATGTGATTATTGTTGGAAATAAAGATTATGATAAAATCAAAATTGGTGATGATTTAGTATATATGGGTGAAGAGAAAGATTATAAAGGAAAAATAATAACCCACAGAGTTATTAATACTAATTACAATGGAAAGGAATATTCATATACAACGCAAGGTATAAGTAATCCTGAACCAGACCCTTTAGTTAATCAAAAACAAGTTTATGGTGTTGTTAAATATAAACCTGTTGTATTAAGTTTACTTAGTCATATTCTTAATAATTCATATGGATTTTATTTCCTTGTTTTTGTTCCAATAGCCTTATTAATATTTTTAGAAATTCTTGACTTTATAAAAGAAAGGGAAGAAAAAATTCAAGATGAACAAGGACAATCATAGTAAGATAAAAAAAAGGCTTAGGAGAAGAACAATATTTTTCTTAATACTCACTTTTATGGCTAATGCTTTTGCGTGGTTTATTTATAGTAATAAGATTTCAACAACTATTAATGCTGGAGTTAAATCTTGGAAAATAACTTTTGCGCAAAATGGTACAACTTTAGTTAACAATGTGGTTTTTAATGTTGATTCTATTTATCCTGGAATGAATAATTACACTGATAGAATAGAAATTAGAAATTCAGGAGAAATGACAGCGAATATTGTTTATGAACTTACGTCAGTTAAAATTTTTGAAAACACTTATACAAATAATGATTATACTTCTGCTGAGCTTGAAAGCATTCTTGCTAATAACTATCCTTTTACTATAACTTTTGTTGTTGGTAGTCCAACAATCGGAATTACGGATAGTACTAATTTTGAAATGCGTATTGTTTGGCCTTATGAATCTGGTGATGATGCCCTTGATACATATTGGGGAAAAAAATCTTATGATTTTAAAAATACATATCCACTTGAAAATGAAATAGAAATTCATGTTAAGATTACAGCTACCCAAGATATTACTTCGCAGTCGAGTACTGCGCAGGCACAGTCAGATACTTCACAAGCACAAAACCCATAGGATGATTATAGTCATCCTTTTTTTGTTTTAATTTTTTTTAACATATATCATAAAATGTGTTAAAATATAAAAACGGAGTGATAATATGGATTTAAAAAATTATAAAGTTATAATAATTAGCCCTTTAGATGAAATTAATAATCTTTCCGATGGATCTATTCAATTTTTAGGTGATCGAAACGATTATTTATCACATAGTAGGCTTATGATTCGTTATGGATTAGATACTTATGGTGAAAATTCTGTTTTTTCTTTGATCAGAGATGGATATTATTTGCCAGTTTATCCTGCTTTCTTTCTAACTGAATATGGAAATAATGTTGTGTTTTTAAATATTTCAAGTGATAAGGTTGGAAAGGCTGGTCTTTTGTATTTGCCATCTGATTTAAGTGATGAACAAATAAATTCAGTGAACAAGCTTTCACGAATTTTAAAAGGGTTTAATATTGAAATAAATATGGATTTAAAATTAGATGATGGTATAGTTGAAAGTGTTCAGAGCAATTTACATTGTGATGGCAAGACGGATATTATATATACAGCAAAAAAGAAATCAAAAAGGTTTTGATTTTTTTGTTAAATTTGAAAAATATTTAAATTTTGTTATAATATACCCCTGATGGAGGGGGATTATATGTTTGATAATAATTTAAAAACAAGGGGAAGACCTGTTCTAACTGCTTTTGAAAGATTTTCAGATTATGCAGAAAGTGAAGTTTTACTCGCAATCTCTGAATTGTCAGCCAAAGATCAAGAACTTTTGAAAAAAGGATATGGAGAGTTTTTTGATGACATTAATTATTTTAAAAAATTAACTGTTTTTGAACAAACTAAAATATATGGCATTTTTCAAAAATTGAATAAAATATTAGACTATGCACATCCAGATGTTTCTGAAGAAACTTTAGAAGAAAATAAAATGTCTTTGGAAAACTGTAACGATGATGGGCACCTTACCACTAGCGCGGCTAATGATTTATTTTATAAAGTTAATTTTAAAAGATATTCTTTAAAAGAAGAATTAGATTTTATTAAAAAAACAAAGTTATCTTATTATGATGATGTTTCTGATGATTCAAAGGAATTATATATAAAGTATTATGGCGAAGTTAAACCATATTTTAAAGAGCGTTATGAGAAAGCTACTGGGGATGAGAAAGAAAGAATTTTAAGAAAAGCAATTGAACGTTCCCATAAATATCGTGATGAATTTATTAAGAACAATTTATGTTTAGTACTTCCGGTTGCTAAAAAATACTTAGGCTTTGATAGCCTTGAAAATTTATGGCAAGAGGGTATTATAGGGATGATAAAAGCTTTAGAAAATTTTGATGTTGAAAGAGGATGTAAATTTTCAACATATGCAATGTGGTGGATTAGATCATCGATTAATAATTATGTTTATTCTAAAGTTCCTATGGTTAGGGTACCAAAGCATTTGCGTCAAGAAATTGTTAAATTAGAAAACGATAAAAGTGCTTTAAGTCAGGAATTAGGCCATGAACCTACCAATAAGGAAGTTATAAAATATTTAGAAATTCCGCAAAAAGAATTGGATAAGTTAAATAGATTACAACTATTATTTTACGAGAGAAGTTTGGATGAGCCGTTCAGTGAAAAAGATGATGATGCGTTAGGGGATTTTATTCCTACAGATGATTTTTCTAAGGAAATTGATTATGATATTATTATTAGTGAGTTTTCAGATTTGTTAAAAAAAGCAAAATTAAGCGATAGAGAAAGAGAAATACTTTATATGCGTTTTGGCTTCTATGATGGTGTTATATATAAACTTGAACAGATTAGTAAAAAATTTGGGGTCACAAGAGAACGCGTAAGACAAATAGAAAAAGAAGCTTTAGAAAAACTTAGATGTGATGGAAGTATAAAGAGATTTATAAATGGAGATATAATAAATCCGGGTAAAATTTATCAGCAAAAAAGTTTTAATGGATCTATACCTCTTAATCCTGAAGGCTTTAGACAAGCGAGGAATTTACTTATAAATTTTGATCTTAATAAACTTGATGCAGAATCGCGATTTATTTTAGAACTTCATTATGGTTTAAATAATCATATAGCTTCGGCTTCGGAAATTGCAGATATTTTGGGTATTTCTATGGAAGAGGTTTTATATAAGGAACAAATGGCTTTTAGTTTAATAAGATTATATTTAAGCGAAGAGACTATTAAAAAAGATAATGTTAAAACAAAAAAATTACATAAATAAAAGGCTTTTATTAAGCCTTTTTTAGTTGTCCATTTTTGAGAAGTCTTAGTAATTTTATATTTTGATCATATGTTCCATGATAGTTTGTTATACCATTAGCTAGGGCAAGTTTTTTTCTATATTGATATGAACTATCAATATTTATTTCTTTTAAAGCATCAACGATCGAACCTTCATTATAATTAGAATTATTTAAATACTCATTTACAGTTTCTTTTATTTGCGTATTAATAGGGGTAGTTTCAACTTCTTCTTTTTTAATTTCAACTGTTTCTTCTTTTGATTCAGTAACAACATTTTCAATTTCTTGTTTTTCTTCTACTGGCTTATTTAATGAAATCAAAGGATTTTCTTTAATACCATTTTGATTTTTAATTTCTAGGTGTAGGTGATTGCCATAGGCGTTTCCTGTTGCTCCCATTGTTCCAATAATTGTTCCTTTTTCAATGAAATCCCCAACATTAACATTAACGCTTCCATATTTCATGTGGGCATATAAAGCTTCTTTACCATCTGTTTGTTTTATTTTTACATAATTTCCGTAAGTGTCATTTCCTTTAGTGCTGTGGTCTGTTGTTTTTTTGTTTTTTACAACGGTTTCGACTATGCCATTTTCTAAAGCGATAATATCTGTTTCACTGTGATCACTACTTACAATGTCTAATGCTTGGTGGGCCGAATCATAATTATTACTAATAACTTCACTCATATTATTTAAAACATGGCTAACTATTTTATCACCTCCTCATTTATTAATATACTGAAGTAATTATTAATTTCCTTTTTTTTACTTTAAAAATTTGGTATAATTATTATAGGGTGGTAAGATGAATCTAGATGGTTTAAACGACAAACAATTAGAAGCAGTTAAGCATCCTTCAGGACCACTGCTTGTTCTTGCTGGTGCGGGAAGCGGTAAAACAAAGGTATTAACAACAAAAGTAGCTTATTTAGTTAATGAGATAGGTGTTAATCCTTATAATATACTCGCAATAACTTTTACTAATAAAGCTGCTAAAGAGATGAAACAAAGAGTATTAAAGATGCTTGGACCAGATGCTTATAATATTCAAATATCAACTTTTCATTCTTTTGGGTTACTTTTAGTTAGAGAAAATTATGAGCTTTTGGGATTTGACAAAAACTTTACAATATTAGACAGTGATGATTCACTTACTATAATTAAGAAAATTTTAAAAGATATGAATTTGGATCCTAAGATTTATAATCCGAGAGGGATAAGAAATAAGATAAGTAGTGCGAAAAATGAACTTATGGATTCTAAGTATTATAGTAGATTTGCAAATAACGAATATGAAGAAATAGTTTTATCGGTTTTTGAAAAGTATGAAAAAAGACTTAAGAAAAACAACTCTTTAGATTTTGATGATTTACTATTATTTCCAATTAAATTATTTAAAGAAAATCCTGATATATTAGAAAAATATCAGGCAAGATTTAAGTATATTTTAGTGGATGAGTATCAAGATACTAATGAGGCTCAATATAGATTGATAAAGATGCTTGGATCTAAATATCGTAACGTTTGTGTAGTTGGGGATTTAGATCAATCTATTTATGGATTTAGAGGAGCTAATTACCGAAATATTTTAAATTTCGAAAAAGATTATCCTGATGCTACAGTGATAAGGCTAGAAGAAAATTATAGATCAACAGGAAACATTTTAAATGTAGCTAATGATATTATTAAGAATAATAAACAAAGAAAAGAAAAAAACTTATGGACTAAAAATGGTGTTGGTCCTAAAATAAGATATCATCGATCTTATGATGAACAAGATGAAGCTCATTTTGTTATGAATGAAATAAAGAAATTGATTATAAGTGGGGTTAATAAAGAAGATATTGCTGTTTTATATAGGACTAATGCGCAATCACGAAATATGGAAGAAGCTCTTTTAAGAGAAAATATTCCATATAAAGTAGTCGGCAGTTTTTACTTTTATAACAGGAAAGAAATTAAAGATTTAATAAGTTATTTAAAGTTAATTTATAATTCTAATGATGATGTTAGTTTGCTTAGAGTAATAAATGTTCCAAAAAGGCAAATTGGACCTAAAACAATTGAAAATTTAAGTTTAAAAGCAGTTAGTAATGGAACATCTATTTATGAAGCTATAGATTCTGGTAAAGAACTTTTATTTAAAAATATAATTGAAGATATAAAAAGGGAAAGTGAAAATTTATCTTTAACAGAAATTGTCGATTTAGTTTTGGATAAATCTGGTATGCGGAAGGAACTAGAAAACACTAAAACTATTGATGCTGAAATTAGACTTGAAAATTTGGAAGAATTTAAGTCAATTACGAAAAATTTTGAAGAGAATAATGGAGTTATTTCATTAGAGGAATTCTTGCTTGAAATTGCTTTAGTTTCGGATATTGAAGAACATAAAAATAATACTGATGTTGTAACCTTAATGACAATTCATTCAGCTAAAGGTTTAGAGTTTGATCATGTATTTTTAATAGGCCTAGAGGAAGGCTTATTTCCACATGTTAATTCTATGGATAGCCCTGATGAACTTGAAGAAGAGAGAAGGCTTTGTTATGTAGCAGTTACCAGAGCAAAAAAAACACTTACTTTAGTAAATGCCAAAAGAAGAATGCTTTATGGAAACACTAATGTAAATCTTCCTAGCAGGTTTATTGATGAAATTAATGATGAGTATTTAGAAAAAGATGAAGAGGAAACCACAGTATTTAATAAAAAGGATATGATTGATGAAAGTGCTGAATATAATACCGGAGACAAAATAGTTCATGATATTTATGGGGAAGGTATAATTGTTTCAGTAGGTAGTGTACTTACAATTGCATTTAATCATACAGTTGGTATTAAAAAAATTATGAAAGGTCATAAAAGTATTAGAAAGGTATAGGTGGTAATATGGTTTTATCAATAATAGATAAGTTAAATGAGTGGATAGATCCATTTAAAGCTTGGATAATAAAAAATCACGGTAATCCTGTTATGTGGTTAGCCTTTGTTTTAATTGGTATTTTAGCTTTTTCTATTGTTTTTAGCGCACTTCATAGAAACGGAGAGTAGAGAATATGTCTTCATATTCTTTTTTTGTGATTTTTTGTTGAAAAATATGTTTTTTTATACTATACTGTAATCATAGGGGACTAGGGTTTTTAGAAGGAGGATAAAAATGAAAAAGATAATACCATTTTTAATATTATTTTTATTATTACCACTTAATGTAAAA
>CAZKKR010000032.1:0-14248 GCA_964553605.1 uncultured Muribaculaceae bacterium
TTAATATAATTGTTGTTTCTATTCTATCTCCTGTGTTTGCAATTACATAGTTTTCATTTAAGTATACTATGCTTGATCTTACTGTGTATTGTTCATTATTATAATTTATTTTGTCATTTTTTTTGTAAATATTCATATTTATCCCCCCTTATCTTTTCTTTACTTTAACTTTTCCGTTATTCATTTCGAAGTCTACTACTTCTGCTGTTTGTGAAATATCATCAATTTCTAATTCACCGTTTGCATACATTTCTTCAATAATGTTTACAAGATCTTCGGTATTTATGTTTTTAAATGCGCCAAGTTCTTCTAATTTTTGATATTTTTGTTTACTCTTTTTTAATTCTTGTATAGGTTTTTCTATTATTGCTGTTTCTATTATTGATATTAAATCATTTATGAGATCGTAGCAGCAAACTCCAGTTAAGAACTCCAAGAATAATGCAATAATTCCCCAAATACTAACCAAAATCACTTCTATAAGCTTTGGATTGTTTTTATAAACTACATTTGGGAATTTTTCTTCTATAAATATTGCACTAAGGAAAACAGGAACTAAAATTCCTATAATTATTCCAATATCTTTTATGGCTGTTTTCATTCTGTCTTTTTGTATGTCTACACATTCCTCATGTCTGTATATCTTTTCTTTTGTTATCGCTTTTTTTAAATCAATATCCTTTATATATCTTTCATATAAGTAATAACTAATTCTCTCTATATCTTTATATTTTTCTTCAAATTCTTCTTCAGTATAAGCATTTCCATTAGAGTCTATTATACAAAGTGTTGGAACATAGGCTTTTCCTTCCTCGTCTTCACGTACCTTGCCTTCTACTTTTAAAAATTCTTCTTTGTTTTCAGTCACAATTATTTTCCCACCATCTTTATTTGTAGGATAGTTTTCTATTGGATAATCATAGATTTTTAATTTTTTTTCTATTTCATCAACTAAGCGTTGTTTATGAAAACATACATTTCTTAAATCTATTTCATTATATGGATCCAATAGTTCTAATTTTTCATATACTTCCTGTGGATTATTACATCCGGCGTTTTTCAAACACAGAATTGCCTCTTCAGATAATCCATAATCTTCAAAGCTCTTTCCACGCGATTTTAACCATCTTTTAATTTTAAATATTTTTTCATTTTTGAAATCATGATAATGTATTGATTGAGCGAATTTTTCAAATTCTTCTATAGGACAATCGCTATCTTTAAAGTGTTCATTAAATATTTTTTTTGCTTCTTTTAAATCCATTTATATCACCTCCTTTTATTTTTCTTTTTGTATGATCTCATGAAAAAACGAGACCATACATTCGTAAAGTCTCGTTACATATTTTATTATGTTATAGTCCGGATATTTTTCTATCGTACTGACGAACTATATTTTTTAAACTACTCCCTTTGACGGCTAATATACTAACATACTTTCGCTTTTTTGTCAAGTTACTACTTTATGCTTTGTAAATAAGCTATATAAATTGTTTGTTTGGTATTATCGTTTTTAGTACATGTAACCATAGTTAAAGTACTTTTTTTAGTATTTCTATATACGGTTAATTCACCATCTTTTTCTTCGTAATATATATTATCTATTTTATAAGTATATACTTTTCCTTTATAAGTTATTTTAGCTATATCTCCTACTTCTAGCTGATATAGGTGTTTAAAGTAAGCTATATTACTAGTTCCTGAGTGGGCAACTAAAATAGTATTTCCACCTTTTTCATCAGGATAATTTGATGGTTCTAGGAATGTTATATTTTTACTTACATTATTATCTGGATTATCTTTGTCATAGAAGCCTTGAGTTAAATCTATTTTTTCTATTTCTAAAATTCCTAGATATCCGTTTGGTAGAGGCTCTGGTTCTGGCTCTTCTACATCGATATTTTGCGGAGTATTATCACTATTTGTCATTAAAGAAATTCTTACTTTTTCATAGGCCTTTTGTTTTTTTGATTTTAGATAATCACTTGATATTAAAAGGAGTCCTATTAAAACTAAAGTAACAGTTATAATTACTATCATTTTATTACTTAATTTTGTCATATTTATTCTCCTTTCTTTCATCAAAAGTATAACAAAAATATATTAAAAAGTCTATTAAAAAACCAAACCTTTTGGTTTGATTTTATCTTGACATTTCCTCTGTTTGTTTTGGCAAATATATTTCTGTACATGCAGCTTCTATGTGTTTGGCTGCTGTTTCTGGATCAAAACCTGTAATTTTTGTTAAAACTATATCAAGTGCTTTGGTATAGAATTCTCCATATTCATGATATGGCATTTCTCTTTTTTCCATTGGCATTTTGACAAATCCCTCTGATGGGCCAATCATAGCACTATAATCTTTAAAATTCCCATCTTTATCTAGGCTTAAGCAACTGCATGAAATCATCACATCATGAAAATCATTGAGCGATTTATTTTCATATTGTTGTATAGCTTCGGCAGATGCATGAGATTTTATGTAATTATTAAATATTTCTAATCTTGCATCAATTTCTCTTTTTATACGAACTAGTCTATCATATCTATCCCTTTGTTCTGGCGTGAAGCGATCTAGACGTAAAAAGAAATCCTCATATGGTCCAGCTAATCTTGTTAGTGCTGGTCTTTCTGCCTCTCTTAATTCTTCTGCCATTTTTTGTTGAATTGATTCTAGTCTTGCCTTTTCTCCTTGTAAAAACATTTCTAAATTTTCCATAAAAACTCCTTCCTTTATTTTATTATACATACGCGCATGTATATATATCAAGACTTTTTGATAGATTTTACGTTTTGTTTTACAATAATTTTGTCATATTTTAGCACTCATCCTTGACAAGTGCTAACGAAGGTGGTATAGTTATGTAGAAAAGGAGGTATGTTTATGAATCCTGAAAAAGAATATCAAGAAGGACTTCAAAATCCTTTGGAAAAATATGGTAGAGATATTACAAAAAACGTTAAGGATGGAAAGGTAGATCCGGTTATTGGCCGTGATGAAGAAATACGTTCTATTAGTAGAATTTTATCTAGAAAAACTAAAAATAATCCTGTTTTAATTGGTGAGCCTGGTGTTGGTAAAACAGCTATAGTTGAAGGGCTTGCCCAAAGAATTGTTAAGGGTGATGTTCCTAATAGTTTAAAAGATAAAACTATTTGGGAACTTGATATGGGAGCCTTGATAGCTGGTGCCAAATTTAGGGGTGAATTTGAAGATAGATTAAAAGCTGTTTTAAAAGAAATTAAGGAATCTGAAGGCGAAATAATCATGTTTATTGATGAAATTCACATGATTGTCGGAGCTGGAGCAGTTGAAGGCGCTATGGACGCTGGTAATATGCTTAAACCTATGCTTGCCCGCGGCGAAATTCACTGTATAGGAGCCACTACTTTAAATGAATATAGAAAGTATATTGAAAAAGATGGGGCTTTAGAAAGAAGATTTCAAAAGGTACTAGTTTCTGAACCTAATGTTATTGATACAATTACAATACTTCGTGGATTAAAATCTCGTTTTGAAGTTTATCATGGAGTAACAATTAAGGATAAGGCTTTAGTTGCGGCGGCTACTTTATCTGACAGATATATTACTGATAGATTTTTACCAGATAAAGCTATTGATTTAGTTGATGAAGCTTGTGCGACTATTAAAGTTCAGTTAGAATCAGTTCCGACTTCTATTGATAATTTAACTAGAAAGATTATGCAGTTAGAGGTTGAAAAACAAGCATTAAAAAAAGAAAAAGATGATTTTTCTAACAATAGGATTAAAGAAATTGATGAAAAATTAAGTGAACTTAAGACTAAAGAAAATGAACTACGTACTTCTTGGGAAAACGAGAAGAAAGTTAATTTAGAAATAAACAAGAAAAAAGAAGAGCTTGAAAAAGCTAATACTGAGCTTGAGTATGCGGAATCTAAATATGATTATGAGACTATTGCAAGACTTAAACATGGAACTATTCCTAGTTTAGAAAAAGAACTTAGTGAACTTAAAAAAGAAGATAAAAATGCAATATTAAGTGATGTTGTTGATGATGAATCTATTGCTTCTATTATTTCTAAGTGGACTAATATTCCGATTAGTAAATTAGTTGGTTCAGAAAGAGAAAAACTACTTAATTTGGAAGAAAACTTAGGCAAAAGAGTTAAGGGACAATCTAATGCATTACATTTGGTAAGTGAAGCTATTATTAGAGCTAGAGCAGGAATTAAAGATCCTAATAGACCTATTGGTTCATTTATATTTTTAGGTCCTACTGGGGTTGGTAAAACAGAAGTTGCTAAATCTCTTGCTTATGAGCTATTTGATGATGAGAGACATATGATTAGAATTGATATGAGTGAATATATGGAAAGTCATTCAGTAGCAAGATTAATTGGATCTCCTCCAGGATATGTTGGTTATGATGATGGTGGCCAATTAACTGAAGCTGTTCGTCGTAATCCATATAGTATAGTTTTATTTGATGAAATAGAAAAAGCTCATAAAGATGTTTTTAATATACTTCTTCAAATACTTGATGATGGTCGAATTACTGATTCTCAAGGAAGAACAGTCGATTTTAAAAATACTATTATTATAATGACTTCTAATTTAGGTAGTGAATATATATTAGATGATGATAGTGATAGTCATGAAAAAGTTATGAGTGAACTTAGAAGTACTTTTAAACCTGAATTTATAAACCGTATTGATGAAATAATTATATTTAATAGTTTATCTAAAGATGTCATCTATGAAATATTAGATAAAATAGTGGATGAAATTAATGATAGACTTAGTGACAAGAAAATTAAAATTGTTCTTACTGATAAAGCTAAAAAGTATATTATTAATGAATCTTATGATGAAAAATATGGGGCTAGACCTATTAAGAGATTTGTAAGTAGAAATATTGAAACAGCTATAGCTAAAGCTATTATTAGTGAAGAAGTTAAGTTTAATTCTACTTTACTTGTCGATGTTTTGGGTGATAAATTTAGTGTTAAAATGGTGACATTATAAAAAGAGGAAATTAATTCCTCTTTTTTATGCTTCTAATTCATCTAAATCTGTTTTTTCTAAAAGTTCTTTTTTATATTCTTCCATATATAGTGAAGAGCTTGCTTTAACTAAATATATGTATGCAAATACAGCTTCTAAAAAGTCTTTTTCTGAAACTTTTTCATTTTTTAAATCTCCCATTTCTTTATTATACATTACATCAAATGGGGCATTTACCGTTTCACACAATTGTGAATTTATTTCTAATAAAAATTTTAATTCATTTATAATATTTTCGCGTTTTTCTTCATTACTAAGTTCAGTGTATTTTTGCATGAAAAGGTCAAAATTTTTTTGATTATAAATATCTTTCATACTTACCTCCACTTTCCAGTTCCTTTAGCAAGTTCATCTCTTTCAAAATTGTGTGTTCTTTTCTTTATTCTACCAATAGCGTTTGCTGTGTAGATTGTAGCATAATTCATTTCTTTTAACAGTTCTTCAAATGTTTTTTCTTCTACTTCTCTTCTTTGTTCTTCTGACAATTCTGATTCAATAATATGTCCTTTACGTTGCATATCTCTTAATATATCCTCATTTGTTTTAGGTAAATTAGGGTCTTCTTTTCCTGTTGCTTTTTTATATAACGCTTTGCTGTATGCTATAGATTTCTCATATCTTCTATCCATTTCTTTTCCTATTTTTTCTGGATCGCCTGAAACAAGGCTTGAATTAGCTTGCAAACTCATTTTTACTGCTTTAGCTTTGTTATAATTTTTTATTGCTTTAAAGAGATTTGTTGCACCGATTCCTGTAGAAACTGCAGCAATGGCTCCAGTGCCACAAGCACCCATAGCAAGTGCAAATCCTAATGGGGCGGCAAGACCTCCTGTAGCAATTGTTCCACCAACTAAAGCAGCTGTTGCTAGTGTTCCACCAATTGCCGGTATTAATGTATTTATAAATTTTTGTGCTGCCTGTTTTCTTTTTTTTTCATACTCTTCCATTTCTTTTCCAGCTCTAGCATACATGACGTATTGTTGAGGCATAACATCGCGATCATGAACATCATCTATTAAATCATTAATATGCGTGTGCCTTCCTTCGCGGGCATAAAAATCTGATTTTTTAGATTCGATCATTTTTTCATCTTTGCCCATATATAATCTATCTATTTCTTCTATTGATAACTCATCAAAACTACTCTTTTTAGGATTTTCAGCAAAGTGCATTATTCTATATAATAATCCTTTATTATCAAACCTTAGTTGGGCCCTTTTTATTGCAGCTTCCCTTTGTTTTTTTTCTCTTTTATCTGCTTTTTCCTTTGCTATTCTTCTTGTTTCATAGCCTCTATCTCCAGCGCTGTTAAATCGTATTCTTAATTCACGGTTCATTTCTCTAATATCTTGTTTTAATGGATCTATTTCCTCATATCCCATTTCTTTTGGTTTATTTTGTAATGCATTAAATTCTTCTCTAATTCTATCTGCCTCTTTGATGTTTTCTTGTTCGTTTGCTTTTTCATATTTTTCTATTAATTCATTTTGTTCGTTTGCATAACGAGTTTTAGCCTGTTCTCTATCTTTTTCTAGCCTTTTTCTTTGTTGATTCATTGTATATTCCTCATATTCTGGTGTTTTTTCACCGCTGAATGGTCCACTTCCATTCTTATATTTTTTACCTTTAAATCCATCATCGTAATCAAAATAATTCATTTTTTAACCTCACTATCTTTCTTATTTTAATTCTATTATATCTATATATTTTTTGTCAATGATATGAAGAACTATTTACTATTTAGTTGACACAAATTTTCATGCGAATTAATGTAACATGGTCACACTTTAAAAGAGGGATTTTAGTCCCTCTTTTTTATGTAGCTTAATGTATCTTCAATACTCTCTGATATGTGGTAGCAGTCTTTATATACTGAAAATTTTTCATTATATATTTTGTCTAACACTTTTAATACTTCATCAAAATAATTATGTGAATTATATATAATGATCGGTTTATCTATTTCTCCGCTTCTTTTTGTTTCAATTGCTGTAAATAATTCTTGCATTGTAGCTGTTCCTCCTGGAAGGAAGATTATGCATTCACTTTCTTCAATTAACTTACTTGTTCGTTTGTTAATTGTGCTTTCAACTGCTTTTTTATTTAAATCTAAATTTTCAATATCTTTTTCATATACTTTTGCCCCTATACCAGTTATCTGTCTTTTGTTTTTTAAAGCTATGTTATAGGCAACCTTCATTATTCCTTGGTCATAAGCGCCAAAAACTAAGTCATTATCTTTTAGTAATTTTTCTAGAAATTTTTGACAGTCTTTTTTATATTTCTCAGGAATGTCATTACTTGAAGAGCACCCTACAAATATTTTCATTTTATGTCTCCTTAATTTATTTTCTCTTTTATGACATTTGTTTTTTCAACAAATATTTCATTATATTCAGGGTATCTTTTACGGCATGTTTCTATTTCTTCTATTAAAGCGTTTAATCTTTCTTTTTTCTTTTGACCTTTTATACTAGCTATTTTTTTATCAATTATTTTACTTAAAGCACTTTCTTTTAATCTCAAGTATGATAAATCATCCATAAATTCATCATCAACTTCAATTATCTGTTTATATATTTTGTTTAATTCTTCCATTTCAATTAAACATTCTAGAATTTCATCTGATTCTTGGCTATTGACAATTTCTAAATTTTTATAAAATTTTTCTCTTAGAATTTCTGGATTTTCTTCTATTTTTCCAAAAATGAATTCAAACATTTTTAGGAAAATTAACGCTAAAAGAAGGTCAACTATTAATATTAAACACAATATTTTTAAAAACATGATCATTTCCATTTTATTTCTCCTTTTTATCTTATTAAAAATATTTTAAAGAATCCATATACGAATAGTCCAGTTACTAGGCCACTTAAGAATGTCACTATTCCAATATAAGCAAAAGCATTTTCATCAGGTTTTGGCTTTGGCATTTCCCCTAATTTCTTTACATATCCACTATTTTCTAGACCGAGATTTTCTTCTTTTTGATCAGTTATTTCAATGATTTCTAAACACATTTCTTGTCCTTCTTCAGATAGTTCGTAGAAGTGCTGCTCATCTCTATAAAAATCAATGACTTCTTTTTCTTCTGTTGTTAATTCTTCTTCATTTTGAATTTTTAGATATATATCTTTTATTTGTTCTTCTTTGGCTACTTCATCAATATCTTCTTGAATTTCTTTATGTTTTGTTTCAGTTTGTTTTGTCTCAACTTTACCGGAATTATCTATTTCTTTTTCTTTACCGAAAGAAACTTTTAAGATGCCGTCTTCTCTGGTTATGAAAATTGGTTCCCATCCTTCACCAAAATCTACGAGGAAAGCACCGTTGATAACACCTAAATCTTGCGGTTTTATTCCTTTTATCTGGGTAATATTATACTCTCTTTTTAATACTTCCTTTATTTCTTCCATTGGAATTACTGGTGAGGTTGAACTTTCTATTTCACCCATTTCTTGATTTTCATTTTTAGTATATTTGAACTGACTAGCGTTTTCTAGTACTCTTTCTATTTCGCTATCTATTTCTTCTTCGGAATGCATCTTATCAAATTCGATACTTTGGAGAATGACTTCATAGATATTGGTGTCTAAACTCGAATAACTTAGAGTATGTGGAATTCCATTTTTCATATAGGTTATTACTGATTTTGAATTACCTACTTCATATTCACTAATTCCATGTTTTTCGAATAATTCTTTTATATTTACATCAATATTTTGTTCAATTAATTCTTTTTTTAGTTCTATATTTTCATTTTGTTTTTCAAATTTTTCATATAGGTACTTTAATGTTTCTTCATATTCTTTTGTGTTTTCAAAGTTAAAGCCAGCCATTAATTTTTGGGCTTCGGTAAAATTTATACCTTTGATGGCTTTATCAATGTCATTTTTAATGTCTTCAAGACTCTTATATTCATTTTTCTTTATTTTATCTTCAATTTTTCCTTTTATTATTTCGAGAAGTCCTGGTATAGCTGCGCTTGCCATGTCATTTTTTTCTTTAGGATTTACCATTACTGGTCTACCATTTACATACTCAAAAAGATTTAATTTATTATTTTTTAAGTAAAATATGTACATTTTACCATTTACATAAACAATGTGTTTGTTCATATATTCCACCTCTATTTTAATAATATCATATTCTTATTTAAAATAATAGAATATTGTTTTATTTTGTAATAAAAATGTGTTAAAAGTAGACATTTTATGTCTACTTTATCTTGTTTTCAAATTTAAATATATTTGATTATCATGTCTAATCAAATATATCATCTTCTTCATATATAATTTCCTTTGGTTTTATAATCTTTTCTTTATCTAGTCTTTTCATCATACGTTTTAAGCTTGGCTCATTTTTATAATCTTCATAATATTCTTCAAGCATTTCTTTAATAACGTCTTTCTTTATATTGTTAAAGAAGTATTCAGCTTTTGGAGCTTTACTAACGATTCCAAATTCCATTTTGGATAAGGCTTTTTTTGTTTTATCTAGTGGGGGCTGAATATAATAAAAGTCTAAAACTTTAAACCCATATTTTTTCCAAAAATAGTGTTTTGATTTCTTTATTTTCTTTTCTTTTTCAACTTCGCAGGCTAGAAAATTGATTCTATCATATCCATTATCTTTAGCTTTTGAATTTAATAGTTTAGTGGTTTCTGTTAATAGTTTTGAGGCTAGGCCTTTTTGACTATATCTTTTGTTTGTTGCGATGTATTCGATAAATCCGGTATTTGTCTTTTTTAAATAATCAAAAATAACTCCGCATACTGGATATCCTTTTTCATCGACATAAAGTATTATAAAATAACTTTCTTCTTTTTCTTTAATACTTTTTTTAATTTGTCTATATGTCTCGATTTGATTGTTTTCAAAATTTGTTACTAATGTCCTTTTGTAAAATTTTTGAAATATTTTTAATGTTTTTTCATCACTATATTTTACTTCTATCTTTCGAAACATACTACCACCTATTTTAATTATAACATGAATAAAAAAATATAAAAACTATTTTAAATAATCTTTATATCCTTTTTCTTTAATTATTTTAGCTGGGGTACCGGCAATAGTGACATTTGATGGAAAGCTTTTATTTACGACTGTATTAACTCCAACTACGACATTATCACCTATTTCGATATCTCCAAATAGTCTAGATCCTGGCCCTACCCAGACACCATTTCCAATTTTAGGTGAAGCATTATTTTTTCCGATGTTTTTACCTATAGTGGTCATTGGATGAATGCGAAAATATTTACCTATTTTGGCATTTTCATTTATATATATTGGTCCTGTGTGAACTATACATAGGCCCTCTTCTATTACGTTTATCGGTATATGAAACCCGTATTTTATGGATTTTTTATTATATTTATAGTTTAGATATTTTTTTATCATTTTATTAATGAAGCCTTTTTTACAATTTTCATAATACTCTACTTTTCTATAAAGTTTTTGAAATTTTAAAATGCTTTCTAATTCTTGAGTAAATTTGGGGTAACTTCTTCTATAATTTGTCTCTTCTATTTCTATATATCTTTTATAATCTTCTTTATTTTTTATCATATTTACCTCTATTTTTTAATTAAATATCCAGCTTTATTTTTATATAGTATTTGATGTTTTCTTATATTTATTTTGTTTTTTTCTAAATAGGCTTTGGGTATTACTGCACATTTTACTTTATCGGTTTCTAAAAACTCTTTATAATCAAAAGCTTTTATGAACACGTTATTAACCATTTCTTTATTATAGTTAATAGTTGGTGTATTACTAGTTAGACCGTAATACCATAGTTTTTGATAGAAATTTCCAGCATATGGTAGTGTCTTATTTTTGCCTTTTAGTTCACATTTTTTATCATATTTTGTAGTTTCAAGCATAAGTTTAGCCAAATCTTTGTCGACAACGTCATGAGGATTAAAAGTATTATAATTTGCGGCATATACACTGGCGAGTTCTTTTCCTACAGGTGTGGAACTAAAGTTAATATTTGATTGGATTACTTTTTGTTCAAATTCAGTAATAGTGATTATTATCATTAAAATGATTAAGCTATAATTAATTATTAGATTTGTTTTATATTTACTATTATTTATTAATTTATATATGTATACGTAACATATTATCCAAAGTACATAATATGACTTATAGTAGTAGTATGTCGACATTTTAGATTTTGTCGTTAGGTATAAAGTTATAAAAATATAAATTAATTCTATGACGAGCATGAAAATATCAAAATCTATTTTTTTGTTTTTTATTTCCGTAATAATAGCGTAGATTATCATTGGAATTAATAGGACAAAATTTCCCCATAAATTTTTATACGCTGAACCTTCTATTAAAAAATTACTGGCGGATGTTGAAACGGTACTGCTTACTGAACCGGTATATACAAAGTACATATAACCGATTATCGTTGGAACAATAAGGGTTATAAACCCGATTATAAATAGGGTTATTAATTTATAATTTCCCCTCATATATCTATATATGATAAATAATCCTTGGGCCAGATATATTACTGGAACGAATAGGTAGTATGAGAAAAATAAGCTAAAATTAAATAGGGTTAAAACCAAATATAAGCTTTTTCTTTCTTCTTTTAATATTAATTTCCAGGTATAAATTATTAAGGTAATGGCTATAATACCACTTCCCAGATATCCGAAGCCATATATCATATAACTTAATGGATAAGCAAGGGTATACATTAAAACTAAGAATACTGATAATATGTTATTTTTTTTATTATTTTTAATTTCTAGGCAAAGTATATATGCGGTTAATGATGTTAGGCATAGTACTGATGTATTAAATAAGTTATAACTAATGTATTTAGCGCATGGCATGATATTCATAAGTATTCCGCATGGTACATAAAATCCAGTCATGGCTTTATCGTATATTTTTACTCCATCATTTAAAGCTACATTAAACATTTTTTGGGTAATACTATAGTAGTCGGCCATCTTATAATGTAAGGCAGCATCGGTTATTAAGTAATCAATTTCACCAAATTTATTATATTTAAAAAAGCCTACTGTAAAACATACTAAAATTATGATTATAAAACCGATTAGTTGATTTTGGTCTAGGTAATATTTTTGAAAAACAATTTTTTTGTTTTTATGATAATTTATCCCTATTAATATTAATGATGTCAGTATATATATTAGCGAATATAATAATAAGGTGTTTTTTAAGTTAATTCCTGTTAAAACGTAAGCTATAAAAACATCATAGAAAAATATTATACAAGATGTGTATACTATACTGCTTAAAACGTTTGTTTTTTTTGTGCTTTTTTTTAGTAAAAGTATTGTAAAAAATAAAGCAAATAAGGTTATTAAATATATTACTGACATAACTACACTTCCTAACTTTTTTAATTATATCATTTACTATTTTAAAAAACAAATAAAGACCTTTATTGGTCTTTATTTTGATTAAGTATTTCCGAAAATACTAGATCTAAATTTGTTTTAAATTCTCCATAATTTTTTGGCCACTTCATATAGCCTGAGGCACTTATTGTATCGGCGTTTTCCATAGTTACATTTAGGTAAAATGAATTTCCATCTAAAACATAAGGATCAGATTTATCAAAACCATTCCATTTTTCAACTTGGTATTCTTTTAAAATCGTTTCTATTTTTTCTTTAATTTCTAATGTTGTTTCTACTTTAATAGCTTCTTCTTCGGGCGTTCCTTCTGGTTTTATTTTAGCTATGCATTTATCAGCTTCGCAGGTTAATTCATATGATACATTAGCATTCATAGCTGTTCCTGTTGAATAGGAAAAGCTTAATGTTTTAACACTTGTAACATTTACTTTTTTTCTTAAAATAAGCATGTATATTAAAACTATAATTATTAGTACTGAAGCTATTATTATTGGCAATAATGGTGATTTTATTTTCATATTTTCCTCCTTATCTAGATCTTCCGACTATAACTTCGGTCCCTGTTAATGCTTCTTCACTTGCTTGTGACATTTGATCTATTTTTATTCTTGGTAAGCCGTGTTTTTCTCTAAATGTTTCATCTTTTAGGGCGCTGGCTAATTCCATACCTTCATAACTTGTTTCGGTTATTATTTCATATTTATTAAGTATTTCATTTATTTTTACTAGTTCGTTATATTGAAACTCGGTAAGTTTTTCAGGTATGTAAATTACTTCTCCATAACTATTTGGCATAAAATGAATAATGATTGCGCTTTTGTCTTCCATTACTTTTATGTGCCAATTTGGCTGTTCTGGTTGGCTAAAATGAAGAAGAGCTAAATTTGGATATTTTGGGTCTTCCATTTTATAAAATGCGGTGGCTGTTCCAGCATGATTTCCAACTTTAACATCGCAGTACAAAGCTTCTTCAGGCATTATTAATCCTAGTGCAGCTTTGGGAAGAACTTTATTATATCCGCACTCATATGGAAAGCAGGCTAAATGATCGCTTTTTTTCATAAATTCTTCTAGGGAAAAATTATCTTTACTACTTATGCATTCCATTCTTACAAGGTCATCTAAGGTGGTTATCGTCCTTCTATATTTTCGTTCGGAATGATTATCATCCAAAGCGGCTTTTGCCATTTCCACTATTTCGTCATTTGAAATTGCTGCCTCTTGCATACTAATATTACCATATAAAATATGAAAAGCTAGGTTAGCAGCTAACGTGGTTTTTTCTTCCTCAGTTAATGCCATTTCGCTTTTTTGTTTTATTTCCTCTATGCTCATTATATTCATGTTTTTCCCTACCTTATTTTAATTATATCATATTTATTTGTTTGATGTTTTGTTTTAAATGAAAAAACTTGGAATTTTCTCCAAGTTTTTTTATTTAATTAAATAAATTATATTTATAAATCTTTTCTTTCAAATCATTTTTTTTGTTTATTTCTTCTGCTGTATTTTCATTCAATTCTATTTTTTTTACGAAAAACGCTCTTAAGGTATCTTCGATCATTTCACCACTAAATTGAACTATATCTTTTTCTATAATTTCACTTTTTAAATCTTTGTTTAAAAACATATAAACATTTCCTTCTTCGTCAATTATTTCGCCAACTTGAGTGGTAGGATTATATGTTTTTACTTTTCCAAGTTTTATTCTATTTGACATTTTCGATCACTTCCTCCTTTTCTGGGGTTGTCGTTTGAATTATTTCTTTTATTTTTTCTACTTCTT
>CAZKKR010000033.1:0-10596 GCA_964553605.1 uncultured Muribaculaceae bacterium
TCCTCCTTTTCTGGGGTTGTCGTTTGAATTATTTCTTTTATTTTTTCTACTTCTTCCATTAGCTCTTTTTTTGCTCTAGGATCTATATCTATATAATCATAGTACATTACATTATTACTGTCGATATATATGTACCAGTCATCACTTGCTTTACCGTAGATGAAGCCACTTTCAAATTCAAATTCACCTATTTCATCATATGGTGTTCCACCTAAAACTTTCTTTACGGAAGCTACTCTAATTATCCTATCTTGAATATTTTCTAGTCTGTCACTTTCAGTTATTTTTCCTCTTTGTGGTAAATATGTCGGTACTTGTGATTTATCAAAGTCCATCTCCTTTAAAGGCCCTTCTGTTGCGGTTGTAGCTAGGACAATTCCATCTTTTTCAATATCAGAATAGAATCCTGGCAATCCTTCTTTAATGTCTTTATCCTTAAATTCTATTTTTTCATATGGCGTTTCTTTTAAAACTAGTGACTTATGAATTATCACATTTTCAATTGGACAAGGACTGTCTTTGCTTTTTTCAATAAGCATTTCGGCTACTTTTTTGCAAGCTTCTATTACATCATTACTATTATATCTTTTACTACAGCTATGTCTTAATTGATTTAAAAATACGGTGTTTCCATTTCTGAAACCGGTTACTCTTGATACATATTCGTGAGTAACTGGATCTTCAAATCTTATATGAAAACCATTTTCATTATTTAAAGCAAAATCATACAATTTTTCGCCGGCTCCACCTATTCGCATGCAGGCCCCTGTTCGCTCACCATGCGTTAAATTACATGGGTCGGTGAAATTGCCCACTACTACATTTATTCTTTTAGACCCAATTGATATATTTTCATCGAATGTTGGAATTGTGACTTTTTGTCTTTGAAAATTCTTTATTGTTTGTTCAACTGATTCTTTTAATCTTTGATCGTTTGTAGTTTTGCGGTCCGCGGCATTTTCTCTTGGGTTTGCTTTTATTAATTTGGCATCGGCAGGACCTAATATTTGTTTATATATAACTGATATGCCATTATATATTTCTCCTTGAACAATGATTTTTATGAAGGTCATATCCGCAACGTCTTCATGTTTTTCTTTTATTGTGGCAAAATAGCTAATAAATCCAGCTATTGTGGATGGAGAACATTCCACTGGTAAGGCTAGATCTTCCATCTCTCTAGAAAGCACTTCTGGTGTTACGTGTACTTTTCTTTTTCTAAGTATTTCAATTAACAAATTATATGTTTCTTCATCTGGTAAAATTGTCTCAGCTATTAAGTCAATGTTTGACTCTGTTATTATCTGTATTATTTCGTTTGATTGTAAAACAATGTGATGCCTTTTAGCCGCACTTTCTTCTATGAAGTTGATAAAACTGTAAGTTGGTATATTTACATAATATAACATGTCTTTTTCGTAACAATCTTTCATTATTTTGTAAAATTCGGCCATTATTGGACTACTATTTTTATTAGGAATTCTAAGCATTTCTTCTCTTGCAAATCCTTTTTCTGCTAACTTTGCTTCCATATATTCTCTTATAGGTAGCGTTTGCCCACCATCACGTACATAGGTGTCTCCTCTAAATAGTTCATCATAGCACAATTCCATTGGGGTTTTTTGGGTATTTTTATCAGTTAGATCATTTGGATCTTTGACAATACTTTTATATTCTTTTACTACTTTTCCAATAATACTTTTAAGATATTCTTCACTTGTTTGTTTGTTTTTAATTGCTAATATGACATCTTTTAAACTTCCTACATTGTCTGATGCAAAGCCAAAATTTCTAAAGCCATAATTATTTTCATATCGCACTTCATCTAATGATTTTCTGATTCCTGTTACGGAGTGATTGCCCCAGTCTATAAAAAAGGCGTTTTGTTCTTCTAAAGCAATATTATCGAGGTCTTCAATATGTTCTAACAAATAATCAACAGTACAGTTTTCTATAATTTCGTTTGTTTTTAAATTTATAATTTTCTTTTTTGATAAGGTGATGTTTATGCTTTGTCTTAATCCTTCCTCACTAAATGGCATCCTTCCAGTACTATAGACTCTTATTGCAGAGTCTAAAACAAATTTGTTTATTCCTTGATCTGCAAATCTTTCTATTAAAATTTTATCTAATCCTATTTCGCCCATTTGATAATTTTGGTAATTACTTATTATTTTTTTATCTAGTCCTCTACGAAATGCTGGTTTTTCTAATCTATAAGGTAGTTCAAATTGTTCTTCAAAAGATTTTTTTATTGTGAATTCCTCATTATATTTTTCCACAATAAATTTTAAAATATTTATATTGTTTTCTAAACTATATTCTTCACTTCCGTTTATGCTTTCATTTATGTGCATGCATAAGGTATCAATAAAGTTTTCAACCGTAGCCCTACTATATTCTTCAAGACCAAATTTTTCTCTTATTTCAGGTAATAGTTCGTCCCCATTTTCCGCTATGAACTGATCCAACAAGGTTATATTTTCTATTTTTTTAGGGTCACATATCTCTCTTATTAGCTCATCATATCTTATGAAATGTTCTTTTGCTATATAATATGTGCCATCTTCCATGTCAAGCTCTTCGCTTTTATGGAAAAACATGTTATTGTTTCTATAATATTTTCTTGATAGCTCAACATATTTGTTTGTTATTTCATGTATTTCATTTAAATTTTCTCTAATATTTTCTTTTCTTAATAGCCTATCTAAATATTCTTTGACACTTTCTCCAGTACCTATTTTAATAAATTCTTCTTTGGTCATAAGCCACATGATATTGCATTTTAATTCATTTATTTTAGCAAGATCTCCTTCTTCACTTGCATGCAATATTGAAGCAAAAATATTGTGACTTTGAGGCATGCTTGTTGCATAGGAATACTGGATTATTGATTCATATGCGGCTTTGGCGTCATCTACTGTATATATAACTTCAGGAAATAGGGCGATTATTTTTTCTATTTCTTCATCACTTAGTTTTAATACTGCTTTTATATTCTCATTTTTTACATATTTTATTATTAGGGGGCCTACTAGTGATTCTAGTTTATCTAGCTTGGCTAATTCGACATCATACTCAGAAGTTAGGAAATTTTTTACTTTTTCATATAGCTTATGTGTATAATGTATTTCTGTAACATGTTCGAGTTCTTTTAATAAAAATCCAATTCCAATTTCGTTTGAAACGATTTCATCTAATATTTTTTCATTATTCATAATTCTGTTTATATTACTACGTATAATGTCGCTTAATTCAGCTGGATTTTCCCTTATGTATTTTATGGCAAGGTCCTCGTTTTCTAATAAAATTTCATTTCGGCCCATTTGAAGCATGTCCAATGATTTTAAGTATTGATTATTCATTATGGTTTCAACAATTTCCCTTTGCTCTTTTGGACTAAATCCAAACGGTAATTGTATTCTGTTCGTTCTTATTTTTGAATTTAGCAAGGCTATAACTTTATTTTTTACATTTTCGTTTTGTAAATCTAATTTACTAAAATCAAAGTTGTCGGCTTGCTGAGGTCTTGCAGTGTTTATTATTTTATAAAAGATGTGGTCTGGTAACTCAAACAATTTTTCAATATTTGCCTCACCGAATTCTATTTTTTCATTTTCAAAATTTATTTCGTCAAATTGAACGTTTTCCCATATTTCTTTTGGTAAATATATGGCATATTTTGATGAAATGATTTCTTTATATAGTTTTTCATCTTCTTTTATTATTTTGTCTATATGTTCTGTTATGATATTTGGATCAATTTCTATTTTGTTTTTTAAACATGAGTAGATATTTTTAAAATATTCTTTTCTTATATTATCGTTTTGGGATATACTGTCACTAATAGGTATGACATAACCTTTTTTCATTATGGCTTGGATTAGTTCTTCTTGTTTTTCATTATCATAATTTGTAATGTCTATATATTTGTAATTTTCTTCTAATTCTTCTAGTGACGATTGTTTTATCTTAGTTAGGATAATATCAAAAGTATCATCTTCTGAGCTTGCGGTAAAGAATCTTGATGGCATAATTTGTGTTTTTCCTGAAAGGGATTCAAAGCTTAATAAGTCTACTTTCTTTTGCCTTTTTAAATAGTCGGTGACGATTATAGGACATCCGTATTCCTTAAATGGAAATTCTTTTACTATTCTTTCACAGGTTTCGTCACTTATATTTATGGGGTTTTTATACGCTTTTATAATATCATATCTTTTATAATCTAATAATTTGTTTATGACTACTTCATCATACTCTATAGACTTGCCTATATAGAATAACAAGCTTAAATCTTCTGGTTTTATATAATTAGGATCGGCGATTCTTTCACCAGATTTTCTAATTATTTCAGCAAATTCATCTTGCTTCATTCCTATTATATTTTCGTCAAAGCCAGTCTGTTTTATGTCAAAGATTCCCATCATAGGGGCTTGGATTATGTCTACTTGAATGGCAAAACTTTTTTTATCTTCTTCATCAGGAATCATATCTATGTATTCTTGCACGTTTGGTAATAGACTTTTAAAAGTAACTCTGTTTTCTAAAACGGCTTTAATAAATAATTGTTTTAATCTGTTTAGTGCGGGTATTAAGAGTAATTCTTCTTTGCTCAATTCAGCGTGTTCCTGGTTTAGTTTTCTAGTTAATTCTTCAACCATATTATCACCTACTATATAAAGTTTACCATATATATCTTTTTCATTAAATATTTACGGCTTAAAAAGTTCTAATTTTTACCATTTTTTTAATAAAAAAACTTAGATTTAAAATCTAAGTTATTTTACCATTATGGGGCGGAATATCGGGATCGAACCGATGCATAACGGAACCACAATCCGCCGTGTTAACCACTTCACCAATTCCGCCATCTGAAAGACAAATATATTTTATCAGTAAATTAATTATTTTTCAAGTATATTTACTAATTTTATAAATTTAGGCTTTTATATACACTTTTAACTATGGGCTTCATACTATACTTGTGAGGAGGTAATTAGATGAATAACTATTTTGATGGGATGATGCCTAATAATTTTTATCCGGGTGGTTTTAGTAATATTAATAAGTCAGTAAATGGTAATGCAAATTTAATAAATAAATTTAAAAATCAAGCTGGCGATAATATGAAATTTAATATGTGCGGGTTTAATGGCGATACTACTCCTAATAATTTATATGATATTTATAATGGTTTTATTAGGGGTAATATGTTCCCAGAATTATTTAATCAGTATAAATTAAGTAGGCCTTATGATATTAGACCGATGAATGAGCAGGCCGAGCTTCTTACGAAAGTTGATGCATACTGTTTTGCAGCTCATGATGTTAATTTATATTTAGATACTCATCCATATGATAGAGATATGATTAATTTATTTAAAGAACTTTCAGAAGATTCTGATAAGGTAATTAAAGAATATGAAAGTAAATATGGTCCTCTTTTTGTGGACTCTAGTAAATCTTATCCTTGGGCTTGGAATGAATCTCCTTGGCCTTGGGAGAATTATTAAGGGGGTTAACTATGTGGAAATATGAAAAAAAATTACAGTATCCGGTTAATATTAAGAATAGAGATTTAAATTTGGCTAAATGCATTTTAACACAGTATGGGGGTCCGGCTGGAGAACTGGCAGCAGCTTTTCAATATTTGGATCAGAGGTATATCATGCCTGATGATAGAGGTAAAGCTTTGCTTACGGATATTGGTACTGAAGAACTTGCCCATGTGGAAATAATTTCTACAATGCTTTATCAATTAATGAAGGGGGCTTCTAAGGAAGAGCTTAAAAAAGCTGGACTTGAGGGTATGTATGCCCAGTTTGGTAAGGATTTGTTTCCTTCAGATAGTTTTGGTAATCCATTTAGTATGACTTATATTAAAGTTTCTGGTGATTATATTGCTGATATTGAAAGTGATATGGGAGCTGAGCAAAGGGCTAGAGCTACTTACGAGCACTTAATGGATTTAACTGATGATCCTGATGTTTTAGGGCCACTATCATTTTTAAGGGAAAGGGAAATTATTCATTATCAAAGATTTAAAGAGCTTCGTGATTATTATTTGGAATTAAAAAATAAAGCCAACGGTTAAGTTGGCTTAATTTAATGTTTTACAGTTATGATCATATAAAAACTCATTTATTTGATTTATGTCATATATTTTTTCTTTAAAGCAAAATCTTATTATTAGGTCATATGTTGTATTTTTTGGTAGTGAATATGACGCTTTTTCTAAAAGATCTTCTATTTCTTTTTCAGTTAATTCTAAAGCTATACCTAGTAAAATTACTGTTTCTTTACTTGGATGATAATTTTTATCACTTCTTATTTTACTAAATAATCTTCTATCGATATTTACTTTGTTGTAAACGTCTGAATCTTTTAAGTTTTTATTATCTATATATTCAAATAGTTTTGTTTGGAATGTGTTTTCATCTTTATTTATATCGATAAAATCATTTATGTCGGCATAATCATATAAAACTGATTCAAATTTTTCTTCTTGAGGAAAAATTCTAGCTTTTTTAAATGATCCTACAAAGTTTTCTTCACTTCTATTTAAGTAACTATCTAAATACTTATTTAATTTTTCTTTTAAATTCATAAAAATCACCTCTATGACAACACAATAATGTGTATTTATGATATTATTATATCAGAAAAGGAGATAGTTTTATGAAAGAAAAATTAGATTTATTGAGAAAGGACTTATTTTTAGAACTGTATTGCCGTGCGATGAATAGCAGTAATCCTGGTTTTGATGGCATCATTATTACTAATGATAAAAAGATTTATCATTATAGTTCTCATTTTAGTATATCTTCCCATACAGAAACTGAGAAGATTTCTGATGGTGAGGAACTTAATAATGAAATTTATTTAGAACTTCAAAATTACATTAATGAAAATATTGCTGGAAAAGAATTTGAACCAATTATGATGCGTGATTCTAATTATCATGTATATGTGAATGGTTTAGATATTATTAATCATCTTGAAATTTATAATGATTTAAAAAATATCATAAGCAAAAAGTAATGAATATTCATTACTTTTTATTTGTCCCCTTAAAGGCGACCAAATTATGTTTTAAATTTAGTATTATTAAGTCAGAAAAGGAGATGATACTATGGAAAATAAGTTAAATGAATTAAGGAAAGAAAAGTTTTTAGAATTAAGCTCAAGTAGTGGATTAGGTCCTATGCCTGGCATTACTGGCCTTATAATTACTAAAAATAAAACTATTTATTATTATCAAAAATATTTTATGATTCCTGATCATTTAAAAGATAAAGTGAATTTAGAATCTATTTCAGAGGGAAAATCACTTAGTGAGGATGTTTATTTAAAACTAGTTAAATATATTAATGAAAATATACTTAACAAAAGTTTTGAAGACAAAATGATATTTGATGCTGGATGTAATATTTCTGGTGAAGAATTTAATATTAAAAATTATTTTAATATTTATAATGATCTTAAAAAAATTATAGGAGGTTAAATTATGGAAAAGAAATTAGATGTTATATTTATTTTAGACAAAAGTGGTTCAATGAGTGGTAGTGAAGAAAGTACTATTAGTAGTTTTAATGAATATTTAGAAAAAGAAAAGAAAAATAAATTTAAAACTAGAATTACAACTATATTATTTAGTGATGATTATTCTTATTTGCACAAAGGTTTAGATATATCTAAAGTTAAACCTTTAACTAGTGATGATTATTATGTAGGTGGATGCACAGCTTTATATGATGCGATTGGTAATTCTATTAATTATATTGATAGATGTGATACTGATAAAGTTATGTTTATAATTATTACTGATGGTTATGAAAATGCTTCTAAAGAATTTAATAATGAAAAAATTAAAAAAATGATTAAAAATCATTCTAATTATGAATTTATCTACATTGGCGCGGATATTGATAGTTATAGTGCGGGGGCTTCTATAGGAATTAGAAAAGATAATATTTCTAATTATAAAAAGGATAAAAAAGGAACTGGTTTACTTTTTAAAGGAGTTGCTGATTACGCTTCTTCCATGATGGAAGGAAGGTCTACCACTAATTGGAAAGAAGATCTAGAAGAATATATTAATGAAAACAAAAAATAACGAATTATTCGTTATTTTTTTAGTTTCCTTTCTTTTGAAATAATTCACAAATTTTAGTTATTGTTTTGTCATCTAACTCTTCAATTAATTCGTTGTCTTTTTCATAGACAATCACCCAGTCAAGCAAATTGTCATAATTTATGAGCATGTAATATATTTTATCATTTAATATGGTTTTATTAGTTACAATATATTTGTCATGATTAGTCATATTTAAAATGTCTTTAATTTCATACATATATTTCACCTTTTTCTTCCTTCATTTTCATTGAACTTGTCTGGATTAAAGATTTGAATATCCTCTATATTTTTTTTAATTTTATCTCCCTTATATATATCAATTGCAATATTGCCACTTCCTGCTATAAAAAGACCAATTGCAGGCAGTGAATATATTTGATTTGTTTGAATCAGTAAAATGCTTGTAATTATCAATGTTATCCCCGTTGCCATAGATATTATACGTGAAACTTTATTACGATTTTTCTCTTTCTCCAAAGTCTGTTCAATGATGCTTTCTTCTGTAGAATATCTTTCAACATTTTCGACCGTAAATTTCCTAGGAATATTTCTGTTTTTTCTATTTTCTCTATCCGCTATTGCGAGAGCATTAAATAAATTGAGTGCAAAATTTTTTGGATATAAAGTCATTGCTATTTCTTGCATAATAATATCATTATCCATTAAATTTTTTATTGCCCCACTTTTAAAAAATTTTTCTTCTAGTGCTTTGGAGCCATCATCGACAAGCTTTTTTTTGTTTTCAGGTATTTTTTCATATAATAACATATTTTTTGTACGATTTTTATTGTATAAGAAAATGAAATAAAGTTCAAAAAATTTTCTGTTTTTTTGTTTTATAATTACATCTTCCATTAATTCGATAACGTGGTCTTTTATTATAAAATTTTCAATAATACCCTTGTCATAGATGTATTCATTGATGTGTTCTAACTGATTAGAAGTAAAGTCTTCTATTCCAACCAAGTAATCTATTAGTTTTTCCCTAGAATTAATTTTATATGTACAAAAATTATCATACTGCTCAGGGTGTTCTAATATAAAAGTAGCCAGTTTGTTTGTCTTCAATAAATACCATATTACTTGTTTCTCACTTAAATTAGGGAATCGCATTAAGTATATATTTATAAAATTTCGAAAATTATTAGCGCTTTCTGCTCTTTCAAAAAAATACATACTTGTGTCTCTGGCGTTTTCAAAAGTTTCTATTTGAGTAAAAAGGCTTTCATAAAATATATCATTTTTTAAAAATTCATTTAATTTCTCGTTTGATATAGAAATTTTAATATATGGTGGTTGATTTCTTTTTTTCCTGTCATAAAATATTATCTTATCACCTTGATACTCTACATATCCATGAGATGTGGCATTTCTTAAATGCATCATTAGTATAGGAGTTGGAATGTGTTTTCCTGTTGTTATGTCAACTGATTGATTTTCAGTATTATATATGAATCTATCTTTATCATTCTCCTCTTCTTCAATATAATTTTGCCAGTCATTTCTACATTTTTCTTTATCCTTTTCTTCAAAATATAAAAGTTCATATTTTCTGAAAAACTGATTTTGCACTTCCGAATCTTCCCAGTTTTCTGTTGTTTTTATTTCAAAATTACTACAGTTCAAAAATGATTGTTGGCTGGATAAATACTTGTCCAACAAACTTTCTTTGTTGTAACAAAACATTAAACTTAGTAATGCAATTTGCGAAACTTTTTGATTTTCACTTATTGGTTCATTTTTTTGTATACTGGAAATTGCATTCATAATTATATTTGTAAGTTGATTATCGCTTGTCAAATAATTGGCTGTGCTTTTAGAAAATATTTGTATCAAATCTTCTTTCGTAATTCTTATTTCGAATTTTGAAATTCTGTCTCCGAATTTTGTTTGATTAAATATAATTAATTCTTTCGTGTTTTTATCATATTTTATTTGACTTGAACCATGAGCGAAGGCATTTCTGATATTTTTAAGTATTTTTTTATTATTAATTCCTATTGTATAGTTATTGTCATTTCTAATGAATCTTATTTTATTAAATTCATCAATTGTATTAATATTAGCAACGTAATCTTGATTAATAATGGTTGATAAAACAAAGTATAAGTATAAAATGATATCTTTTTTATTTTCTTCAATTAATAGATTATTTTCCATTAATTCTAGTGCAAAATTTCTGATTATCGGGTTTAAATTATCTTTGTATTCTTCCATTGTAATCACTCCTGTAATGTTTTTTATATTATCTCAGCTATATTCTCCTATATATTATTTTACCATAGATTGTTCTTTTTTTTATTTTTTAAATTATCTTATTTTCTATATAAATATTATGGCATAGAAAAAAGAATATATATTTGGGTCGTTTATTTAAGAAAGATGTTTTCTTCAGGGGATTATAATTTTGGGCAATTTGAGACCTTTGTTATACCGCATTTTGCCTTATTTTACGCCAT
>CAZKKR010000034.1:0-9781 GCA_964553605.1 uncultured Muribaculaceae bacterium
ACAAGAAAAAAAGTGAAACATCTTTTTTGTGTTCACTTTTATCTTACAACTTCATTATTTCTCATCTTCTTTTATTTTAAGTTAATTTTTTGTTATTATTTTTTGCTTGTTTTAAGTTTTAATTCCATATAGTAAGCGTTACTTAAGTCAGTACCTATTACACTATTAGCCATATTTATTTCTTTTTTTGGTGGAAGATTTTCTAAGTAGCTAGCGACAATTTTAGTAATGATATTTTTATTTTTATCTCGTACAAGAATATCATAATTATTCAAATATATTTCGCTATTAGTTTCATTAATTATTGTGTATGTTATTAATGAGTTTTCACCGTCATATGTACAATTAATATTTTTAAAGGCAATTCCATTTATTTTTTGTTGTTTCGTAAAGCTTTTATTTCTATTATATTTTAAATTATCATCAGTTGTTTTTGGCTTATTAATTAAAATTAAAACGATGCAAAAAATTAATAATAATATTATTGTTGAGGCTAAAATGATGATAGGTTTATTTCTTGTTACTCTTTTCTTTTGTCTTCTTTTTTCCATATTATCACCTATTAAAATATTAACATATTTTAGTAAACTAATCAATCTGAAATATTGTAATATGATATATAAAAAGAAGCACTTAATGTACTTCTTAATTATAATCGATCATTTTGGTTCTAAATTGATTTATTAAAGCCGTAATATCAGAACACTCGTCTGTTGAATTTCCTTCAAGTAAGAACCAATCTAAGACGTTCTCTTCACCAGTTATTTCATTATTTCCTGGAGTTGCATGTCTAATTGCTTTCTTTAGATAAATATATCGATATGTGTTGCTATCTTTCTTATAATAATATCTTGTTCTAGCGTTTAGACCAAAGAATGTTGTAAGTTCATAATCTTGATGACGGTATTCGGTTGGAACTCCTAAAAGTCCTTCAAGAATATAGGCTAAAGTTCCGGTTCTATCAGCTCCAACGCGGCAGTGGAAATAAATTGCATAATCATCATTTCCAGCCACTATTTTTTTCATAACATCGATAGCTGAATCTCTAGCAAGCTGATAATAACTTTTTCCATTAAACTGTGTTTCAGTTGCTGGACTGCCAAATTCAGTATGATCAATTTTATAGTGAACTATTTCATATGGAGTATAATTTGTTAACTGATCTTCTTGTGCGTAAACAATTTCACCAGATCCTTGGGTACGCAAATCAAATTCATTATAAATTCCTAATTTTTCAAATTGCTGTCTTGTTGTACCATCGTGACTAGTTCCCCAAATTTTTTCACCGCGGTATATTTTAGCAAATTTAGTTTTACCATCAATGGTTCCATCACCGTTTGTATCAACTGGAAGCCCACCTAAGTCACGAACATTACGGGTCATTCTAGTGGTTCCAGGTATGGTAATAAGTCTACGTTCGCCTGTAGGTCTTACATAACCATTTTTAGTACTATCAGTATCTGATTCCCAATAATAAGTTTTCCCAGGAATGAAATTATATAATTTACCATTATCGTTAGATACATATGTAGCTATAGTATTTGAAGCAACTCCTGTTTGCTCATTATATTCATAAACATTTATATCACCGGTAACGCCGGTATCATATTTATTTGGCTGATCGCAGTAAACTGATCCCTTTTGTGGTGTGCTTACGTCATCACCATTATACACAACGCAGTTATAGTTATCTAAATTTGCATTCATTGTATCATTGTATGTTTTAAATCCATTTACTGTGTCACTTGTATAAGCATCACTCATACCATTATTCCATGTTGCAACATTATTAAAGTAATTTCTCATGGCATCAGGGATTGTATCAAATTCAACTATTTGGATTGCACCGTCAATTGATGAATAAGGAACTTCAATAACTGGTCTTACAGCTGATGTACCAGTGGCGTTTCCAAGGTTTTTACCATCAGCAGCTCCGTTTATTCTATATGCTCCTTGTGAAGCTTGTGTTTCTAACCAATAATTTGAACGGCAATTACTGTCATAAGATATTGTGTTTTCTAATAAGAATGGGTAACTTGCAAGTTCATTAGCGGTACCATTTATACTAGTATTTGTTGCAGCTTTTATTTCATCTAATGTTGCAAATCTGGCAGCTTTTCCAGTATATATGTAATCGCTTACGACAGTTGTTCCAGAGCCATTTGTAATATTTCTTGGCATAGTATATATGCTGACATTTGACCATTGCTCGGTTGTTGGTAATTCTTCTATTGCTGTATTAGGTCCTTCAGCAAATGTTCCGTAATTGACACCATTTGCACCACATGTTGCTGCGGCACTACTATTTACTTGAGATGTATTATTGGCAAATATAAATGCGGCATTTCCATTACTAGTATCTGTTAGATAGTAGAATCTTTCGCTTGTTGCATCATAAGTACCATCACCATTAACATCACAGTCAAAGGCATCTCCAGCACTTAATGTTCCGCTAGATGGGATTTGACCGAAATCAGTTCCTGAAGATGAATGTAATGTGGTTGCTGGTCTACACACTGTTACTTGACTTGTGTAGTGCGCATAATATGTTATATCGTCGTCAACAACTGTTGTGGTTAAAACTCTTTCGCCGCCAGTTGCAGCGGTAAACCAGCCCAAGAATTCTGTATTAGCTTTAGAAGCTTCAGGCATTTCCCCTACTGTTCCAACATCAGTGTATGTTTTAGTATTAGGGTCTCCTGCCTTTATAGTTCCGCTATTAGGATTAAACGTTACTGTGTAGTTAGTTGATGGTTCAACTAAGTAAGCTACATCATAAGTAACCCCTTCTATTGTTTCAGTATCATGAGTAATTATAGCGGTTCCGTGAGAAGTTAGTGCTTCATCGTTAATTGCTTTTGCAGGATTAGAACCAGCTCCTCCTTTAAAGATTCCATCATATATTGTAACTGGGTAGCCAGAAACAATTTCCAAACCGTAGTTATTTCCTTGTATTATTGGAGAAGTTGTGTCAATTGGTGTGTCATCTGTACCAATAGTCATTGTGCCATTATTTTTAACTGCGGCATTTTTCTTGCTGACAATTGTTCCGCCAGTTATGTTTACAGTACCACTAAAATTATGAACACAAGCTCTACCATTTTGAGTTGCAGTTTGTGAAGTGTTTTCTAAATATGCTGTACCACTAATATTTGTAGTACCACCATTATTATATATGGCTTGACCTTTAAATGTGTTGGTTCCTTTAATTTGTCCGCCAGATATATTTAAAGTACCAGCATTAACATTTATTGCTGCTGCTTTAGAATTACAAGAAAGTGTTCCGCCAGTTATATTAACTGTTCCGCCTTTAATTTCAATAACTTTATGTTCAGTTTCATTTGAATTGTCATAGGTAAGTGTTCCGCCGGAAATATTCAAAGTGGTATTATAAAAGTTTTCGACTATATAACCGGCTGAACTATATAAATTACCATTTATAATATCTAATTTTCCTTTATTTGTAAATAATGAGAAGGTACCAGTATTAGTGGAAATAGTATATGTTCCTATATCTAATTCAACCCATTTGTTATTTGGTATTGTTGTAGTTGCAGTTGCGGTAATATCTTTTAGTATTGTTACAGTTGTTTTTACTCCAGTTGTAGGAACAGCGGCAATTGCTTCAGCAAGGGTCAAATATTTTTGTTCACCGATCTGAGCCTCATAATCAATAAATGTCCATTTTGCATAGAAATCTGTAGTATTACTTGTTATAATTGTCTGTTCAGTAACTAAATTATCAAATGTAGATTCCTCATACCAACCGTCAAATCTGTAACCAGTATATGTAGGGGTTGGCAAAGTGTCACCAACCACACTACCTGGTAAATATTCTAAAGTATTTGGAGTAACAGTTCCATTTCCAGGATGGAGAGTTACAATTACATTTTGAGCCCACTTAGCATAGTAATCAGTATCACTTGAAACTACTGTTTCGGAAGTAACTAAAGTATCAAATGTAGATTCCTCATACCATCCTAGGAATGTGTGTCCTGCATATGTTGGTGTTGGAAGTAAATCTCCGACTGTGTTTCCTGGGGCAAGCGTTATAGTATTTGGAGTAACAGTTCCATCACCAGGATGAAGAGTTATTGTAACATCTTGAACCCACTTAGCATAGTAATCAGTATCACTTGAAACTACTGTTTCGGAAGTAACTAGTGTATCAAATGTAGATTCTTCATACCATCCTAGGAACGTGTGTCCAGTCCATTCTGGTGTTGGAAGTAAATCTCCGACTGTGCTTCCTGGAGCAAGCGTTATAGTATTTGGAGTAACAGTTCCATCACCAGGATGAAGAGTTATTGTAACATTTTGAACCCATTTAGCATAGTAATCTGTATTACTTGAAACTACTGTTTCGGAAGTAACTAAAGTATCAAATGTAGATTCTTCATACCATCCTAGGAATGTGTGTCCTGCATATGTTGGCGTTGGTAGTAAATCTCCGACTGTGCTTCCAGAAGTTAGAGTTATAGTATTTGGAGTAACAGTTCCATTTCCAGGATGAAGGGTTATTGTAGCTGTTTCTACCCAATGAGCATAATAAGTAACATCACTACTTACAATTGTGCTTGAAGTAATTTCTGTTCCACCAGTAGGATCAGTAAACCATCCTAAGAACGTATAACCTGTTCTAGCATCTGGTTCTCCAAGGTTACCAATAGCACTATTTTTTATAACATTTTGAGTAGTAGTTTGTGCACCTTCGTAATTTGGATCAAAGGTTACTTCTACTAGTTCTTCTACATCTGGTTCAAGTTTAATGTACATGTTGCTTAATGTACCAACAAAATATCTTTGAACGGTTGTTGCCGCAGCATTTTTAGGTGCAGCTCCAAACCATACTGTAAGATCAAATATTGGATTAAAGTTTTCTAGTGAATTTAATAGAGTTTTAGGGCCGCCATTTATACTATAATATATTGAACCATCGGTTCTATATACTTTAACATTTTCTACTGTGCTGGAAGCAACAGTGTATTCAGCATTTGCAGCAAGCGTTTCTCTAGATTGTAGTAAGAAGTCGTCTGTAGTATTATTTCTTCTAAATACGACACCTGGATACTTAACAGTAGTGGTGTTTATTTCGGCTTTGGTATTCATTAAAGTAGCTCGGTCAGCTTGACCAGCCGTAGAATAAGAAACTATCGTGAATCCTATTTCATAGTCTTTATCATTATTAGTTGCATCATATAATGGTATACCAGTATCGATATATTTTTTATTACTTAATGAGCTTACTGTGTAATCGATATTTGAACCAGTTGGATTAATTGTACTTATACAATTTCCATTGGTTCCATTTGTTAAGCCTGAAGAGGTAAAACTACATTCACCAGGAATATAAAATACATATGGTATTTCATCTGCCTCTATCCAGTGAGCATATATGGTAGTAGCTGCATTTATAATTGTGTTTGCAGTTACTTCTGTTCCGCCAGTTGCTTCTGTATACCATCCTGAAAATTCACGTCCAGTCCATTCTGGTGTTGGTAGTTCCCCAATCGCTGTTCCTTTAGCAACGGTTTTTGAAGATGGACTAACGGTTGCGCCTGTACCGTTTGCATTAAAGTTGACAGTTATATTTTCAAGCCATTTGGCATAATATGTGGCATTTCCTGTGACAATGGTGTTTTCGGTAACTTCTGTTGTAAAATCTTCATTATCGGTAAACCAACCACCAAATGTAAAGCCAGTTTTTGTTGGTGTAGTTAGTGGCCCTAGTTTTTGCCCATCATATTTTTCAATATATGGAACAGGGCTTCCTTCGTTTGAATCGAAAGTTATTCTGTAAAGTTCTCTTTCTCTATAGCCTTCAATGGTGTTAGATGGAACCTGAATAACTGGTCTAGCTGTATTTTTACTATTTGTTTCAGGAGCAACAGCGGCGGTTAATGATTGTGTTTGAATTCTATATAATGTGTTTCCTTCTTTTTCTAACCATATACCAGCTCTACCTAAATTTTCAGATTGAAATCTACTGTGTTCTAGGAAGAATTGACAAGTTGCAAAACTATTACCACCGATATCACCACAGGCTGCAGCAATATCTTCGCGATTTATGAATCTTGTTACGTTACCGTTCATGCTTATAAGTGCACTGTTATCCCAAGTTGATGCTGTTGGTAGACAATTTATTGCTTCATCATAAACATAGTTTTCTCTAGTTTTAGATGAATCCATTTGGCCATCTTGGTCGAAACTTGTAAAATGTACTAAGTATCCATTTCCAATAGGCTCACTACCTGTGTTATCAACGACTTCTCTTATATAATAAAATCTTTCGGTTAAAGGATCATAAGTGCCGTCATCATTTACGTCACAGTCATAGGCATCACCTGCTTGCGGACTGTCATTACCAGGTATTGTACCATATGTAATTGTCGCGTTTGCTGCATAATAATTACTTGTATGACATGAGCCAGATGAATCACATGTTTCTGTATGTAAGGATCCAGCTGGAGCTTTTTTACATACTATTTTTGCGTAGTGAGCATAATATGTAACAGTTCCCGTAACTAAAGTACTAGATGTTATTTTGGTTCCATCAGTTGGATCTGTATACCAACCAATGAAATTATGCCCTGTTTTTTCAGCAGTTGGTAGTGTGCCTACCTCTTGATTATATGTTCTATTTCTAGATGCATCTTCTGGGGCAATTGTTCCTTGATTTGGATTAAATGTTACTACAAATGTCGTGCTTGGATCTAAAATATTTAAATCAATTTCATCTTCTTTTAGTTCCCTATAAATAGAAAAAGAGCCTTGAATAAGAGCGCAAAAAAGAAGTAACCCTATGGCTAGTGTTAAAAATCTAGTATGTCTATTCTTTTTCATCCCTTATCCCTCGCTTTCTTTTTTTATTTAACATTTATAGTGTTTGTTTAAATTCAACATCTATATTTATACTTTGACTGTTTACAGTTCCTGTCCCGGAAGCAGCTCTAAATGTTAGTGTGTGATGTTTTGTTTTATTTTCATCATTATAATTAATAACTGTTTGAGCATTACTTATTGTGACTGTACCACTTGTTGGTGGTTGATATGCTCCTTCGTCTAAAGCCACTTCTACGCCTGATGGTAAATTTCTAATAATTATTGTATATGTTATATCGACTTCTGACGTGCTTGTTACAGTTAAGTCATAAGTATCTCCAGATGTTCCCGGTATAATATCCAAAGAATCTCCACTTTGACTTTGGCTGCGGGAAATACTCCAGGTAGCCGTTCTAACACTTCCGTTAGCTACACTACTACTTCTTAATAATGCGAAAGAGGTTGCTACTAAAGTGAGCACTATCATTATAAAGGCTAATGATAAAATTGTTTTCTTTTTCATAGCAACCCTCCTTTCTAATTATTTTTTCTTTTTTTGTTTTTTGATTTTTTCTTCTTCAATTATTTCCTCATTATTTTTCTTTGAAAAGTAACAACTAAATAAGTATATTGCAAGTAAAATACTTGCGATAGCGTATTTGTAATCTATGATGAAGTTTAAGCAGCCGCCATTATATATAACTTTACCAATAATACTTTTTTCATTTATTTCTTCATCTTCGATGTTATTGGCATCTCCTTTGGTAGTGATTTTATTTCCATTTTTCTTTATAATTCTATGAGTAACGTGATAGTTATCTTTTTTGAAAGTAACAACGTCTCCGATATTATAACTGCTTTTTTTATATATTAATATGTAATCTCCAGCGTGTATTCCGTCTTCCATTGATCCAGTTTGAACTTTATATATATCTGCAGTTCCAGTGAATCTTAAAATGAAATAGGCACCGAGTAATGTTATTAGTAAAACAAATACGATATCAGATATTATTCTAATTATTTTAGGCATCTATGCTCTCGGCTTCTATATTAATACTTAATTTATAATTAGCTTGTGCTTTTCCAGCAGCAGTATCAACAGTATCGTCTTCACTTACCCATTTCCACTCTAGATAGAATGTATCACTACTTTTAGAATTTAATAATTGATTTTCTAGATTTAGTTCATTATAATACACATAATTACTTATAACATAGGTGTCATTTTTCTTTAATTTGTATTTTAAATTCATATTATAAGGATTTGTTTCATCGAAACTCATTTTGTATTTTAAATTATATTCGGTAGAGTTTTTTAAGATAAACTTATATGCATTACTACTTTCTGGAGCAATTTTTTCGGCATAATTATATACAGGATTTTCAAATATTTTAATATTTGTTGAATCACTCCATGTTACTTTATCATCATAAACAATAAAATCTTCATCAGTAATTTCTTCATCGTCAGACCCTTCATCTGGATTAGGTTTGTCATTATCACCTGAATTATCTTCAGAATTATTACCTGTAGATATCGTTATTATTACTGTTTCACCATTATTGATTATATCTTTTATCTTTTTGCCTTTGGCTGGTGACTGATCTATTATTGTTCCAGCTTTAGCTGATGAATTTTTATATACGTATTTTACTTTTACGTGATTTTCAATTGCGTTAAGGAATTTTAATACATCATTTTTTGTTTTTCCAATAAAGTTAGGCATTATACACTTACTATTATTTTCATTATTCGTGCAGTTAACTAGAGAACCATTATCAGCGATTGTTATTACTAATTTGTTTTTGCTATCGATTAATTCTTTAATTGAAATTCCTGCTACTGATTGTTCTAGGACTGTTCCATTCATTTTGTCGGATTTTGCTAATCTGTATTCAACTTCTATGTCATTTGATATTGAACTAAGCCATTTTAGAACATCCATTTTTGTTTTTCCAACGAAACTTGGAACTATACATCTACTACTGTTTTCATTTAATAGACAGTCTATTGGTGCTTTTTGCTTTTCGCATTTTTTATTATCACATTTTATTTCAATTATATTTACATTACCATTAGCTGACTTTCCATTTTTTCTTTGAAGTTCACAGGTATGAAGCAATAGTAAAATGATAATTATAATTAAAATAACTTCTATTATCCTATCTATTGTTTTATTTCTTTCTTCTTTTTGATTTCTTTTTTTAGTATTTTTTTTCATAATTACACTTCCCTTTAAAGCCTACAAAATTATTTGTAGACTTTAAATGAAAGAATAATAAAATTATTCTTTCATTAATTTAACTAAGGTGCTGCTGGATTAGGGTTTTGAGTTGCAGTTACGGTAACTGGGATTGTAAGTGAATCTCCTGCCAAAGCGATGTCTTGAGCGTTAGCAGTGTCGTTATCAACACCATTCCAAACAACATTTAAGGTAACAGTTGCTGTCATATTTGAACTACTATAAGGAATAGTACCAGTTAAATTTGACCCAGACGCTGCTTCAACAGTGAATTGATCATTGTCAATAGCAGTTGTGTCAATAGCTATATTATAACTAACAGCAACTTCTGAACCAGTAGCGTCAATTGTAATAGTAATAGTTCCTGTGTCTCCTGGTGCAATAGTGTTATTTTGACCTATTCTGTTATTCCCCCAATTAATAGTACCTAGAGTAAAAGTGTTATTTGCAACTATGTCATCACCATTAACTTCTACCACCCAAGCTGCAGCGTCAACTGAACCTTCGCCTGTAGCAGATGATTTATAAATAGCATAAGTAGAAAAACATACTGCAAGTAATAAAACTAAAACGGCTAGTACTAAAATTTTCTTATTTCCTTTCATAAATACACCTCCCTCTTTTGAATATTTTGTAAAAAGAGATGACCATAAACCTACTCTCCTACTTTACTATTCCAGTATATCGCATGGTGAAAAAAATGTCAATAAATGTCA
>CAZKKR010000035.1:0-9345 GCA_964553605.1 uncultured Muribaculaceae bacterium
GAAAACTATGTAATTGCAAACACAGGAGATAGAATAGAAACAACAATTATATTAAAAAAGGAAAAAGAAAACTTTATTCCAGTTAACTACCCAGGTAATGAAGAGCTATACCACAGATTATTAGTATTATTTATCGGTATTTAAGTTATGCAATAAAATAGGAAAAAGAATTAGAAATAATTCTTTTTTTCTATATAATATAAGGCATAAAATATGTGATATAATAAATATAAGGAGAATAATATGAAAGAAAAATCATGTGGAATAATAATAGAAAAAGACAATAAAATATTAATGGTAAAACAAAAAAATGATATATACAGTTTTCCCAAAGGACATATGGAAGAAAATGAAACCGAAAAAGAAACAGCTATTAGAGAAACAAAAGAAGAAACCAATGTAGATGCCATAATAATTTCTGATAAAAAATATAAAGTATTTTATAAAACAAAAAAAGGTAAAGATAAAGAAGTAGTATATTTTATAGGTAAACCTAAAAACGATAGTATAAAACCTCAAGAAGGGGAAATAGAAGATGTTTTTTGGGTAGAAAAAGAAAAAGTAGAAGATTTATTACAATATGAGAATATAAAAGAAATGTGGTTAGAAGCAAAAAAAGAAACACTATAAGTTTGGCAAAAATACAAAAATATGATAGAATATACCTCCAACCGAAATTAAAAAGGAGAAATAAAATGGAAAACAATTTTACTAAAATTTATATACTTCGTGATTATATGGAAAAAGATATAATTGAAGAGATATTCGATGAAAAAACAATTTGTTTAACAAAAAGTGAAATGAGAGACTTTCTTTATTCATACTCAGCTGAAGAAATAAAAAATATGATAGACGGAAACCGCTTTTATCTCTCATCTGTGGCTGAGATATATAATTACTTGTACGCCAACAAAGAAAAGAAAGAAGAACCAGAAATAGAATTATATAGTGAATTTAATTTACCAATAAATATAGTCCACATTCTTGTTTTAAATGGAATAAGAACAACATATGATCTAATTATGAAAAGTAAAGAAGAACTAAAACAAATGGGTTTAAATGAAGACGAAGTAGAACTTATTAAAGAAATGATCGAAACCAAAGGATTATGCTTAAAAAATTCAAATTATGAAGACAGAATAGAAACCATTAATCGCTTGATAGAAAATTTAGAAATGAGTCATGAATATCATCGCAATGAAGCAAAAAAGTTAAATGCCAAAATAAACGAATTGATTCAAGTATTAAAGCAAGAAAACAAAATGCTTGAAGAATTAGAAGCTGAAAAAGAAGAAATAACATTTCAAAAAACTTATAAAAAGATGAAAACTGAATTATAATAATCCAGTTTTTTTAATAAAAACATATAATGTAAAAAGAAACCTCAATTTGACGAAAAAGACAAAAAATGATAGAATAGAGCCTGTTTTCAGCAAGAAATTTGCATTTTTTAGGAGAGGTGAATATGAAAACAACACGGCTTGTTAAAACGATTATCGTTTTAATTACAATTGTAACTGTTATGGCCATGACTGAGCCAACAGTACATGCCGAACCAATATCAACTAAGAACATGCTTAAAGTAAAGCCTTCTAGTGAGCTTGCTAATATTGGTAATTCAAACACATTAAAAATAGAGATTAATGTTGAAGAATTAAGACAAATTAAAATAGCCAAAAAGAAAGCTTTAGAAGAAAAGAAAAGAATAGAAGAAGAACAAAGAAGAATAGAAGAAGAAAAGAGAAAAGCCGAAGAAGCAAGAAGAATTGTCTACGATGGAATGAATATGGAACAATTATCTAACAAATTAAATAGATCACTCCATTCAGACCTATCAGGTAAAGGTGAAATATTTGCCAGATTATCAATCGAGTATAATGTTGACCCATACCTAGCTGTAGCCATTTCCATGCACGAAACTGGATGTAAGTGGAACTGTAGTAGATTAGTTAAATCTTGTAACAACGTCGGTGGTATGAAAGGAAGACCTGGCTGTGGTGGCGGAGCTTACGCTTCATTCCCATCATTAGATGAGGGTATTAGAGCCTTTATTAGTAATATATCTAGAAATTATGCAAGTAGAGGTCTAACTACCCCAGAAGCTATGGGTCCTAAATATGCTGGTAGTCCAACATGGGCGGCCAACGTAAGATCATACATGAATGAAATAAAAGCAAAATAATTTTTGCTTTTTTTCGTATGCATAGAAATTATAAAGGCAAAAAAAGAGCAGCAAATTTGACGATAAAAAATAAATGTGCTAAAATTAAATTTAGAAAGTAGGAGAGATAAATGAACTCGACTTTAAAAGTTTCAGGAATTGTTGTATTTGGTGTTCTTGTTTCAATTTTTGCCCCAAGATTAATTACTCTTGGTACTGTTCAAAGTGTTGAAAATAAAAAAGTTATTAAACAAGAAAATACAACATCAAATCAGGTCTCAAGAGAAAACAATGCTATTCTCATGAATGAAAGAGATACCGCTGTCCCTGTAACAGCTGAACCAAAAGAAGAGGCGCCAAAAGAAGAAGCCCCAGCACCAGAAGAACCAAAACAAGAAGAAGTAAAAGAAGAAAAAGTGGCAGAAGCTCCTGTAGTAGAAGCTGCACCTGCACCTACTCCTACAAAGTCATATAATGACATGACAAATGAAGAATTAGCCGCAGCCATAGCTAGTGGTGCATTTAAATTAGAATATTCAGCTCCTTATGAAACAAATACTAGAAAATTAACAAAATCAATGGGTGTATTACAATATAATAACCATAAGGAAACATATTACTCACAAAGAGTATTACCAGGAACATCTTTAAGAATTCCAGGTAGACACGTTGCTGATGATGGTACTGTAAGAGATGGCGATGGATTCATATGTGTCGCTGCCAGCACATCATATTTATCAAGAGGAGCTATTGTAAAAACCTCTTTAGGACCAGCTAAAGTATATGACTCAGGATGTGCATCAGGAACTATCGATATTTATACAAATTGGTAAAAACGCAAAAAGCGTTTTTTTATTTGCTAAATTTTGATATAATAAAAATAGAGGTGATAAGCATGAAAGGCTGTCCAAAATGTGGAAGAATGATAGATAGTAATCTAAATAAATGTCCATATTGTAACTACGATTTTGAAGAAATAGAAGCCTTTTTCAAAAGAGTAAAAAAAGAAAAGTTTATAGAAGAAGGGAAATATGCTGGATTTATAAAAAGGCTAGTTGCTGGAATAATCGATATTGAAATAATATTAGTACTAACTGTAATAATAATGTATTTTCTAAATATGTATTTAAAAACAAATATTTATATTGGTATAGGTGTTTTTACTGTCTTATATGTATTTTTACTAGCGGTAATGGAAAGAACGTCTTGGCGCGCAACTATAGGTAAAAAAATAGTCGGAATTGAAGTAATGGATCAACATGAAAATCCATTAACTTTTATGCCCTTATTAGGAAGAAACATTGCCAAAATACTAAACGTCGTAACTCTAGGTATTGGCTTTCTAATCTCTGTAGCCCCTCCTAAAAGACAAACCCTAGGAGATAGAGTTACTAAGACTTATGTCCTAAATAAAGTTAATTTTGGTGAAGAAAGCAAGCACAATTATACTAGTGCCGGCAAAAGATTTGCAGCTTACATATTAGACATGATATTAATTGCAATAATAAATGCTGTTATAATCTATGGATATGAATATGCTATAAAAAATATTCAATCTTTGCCAGAAGCATTAATAACAAACAAACAAATTATTGAATCTTCAATAACTCTTATTATTTCATTATTATATTTTCCTATTAATGAATGCTATAGAGGAAAAACCTTTGGTAGGAAACAATTTAAAATAAGACTAACTAATTTAGAAGAAGAAAAAATTTCATTTATAAAAGCCCTAATAAGAGAATTATTAATGATTATAGATTTAATAACTTTAGGCTTTCTTTTACCTCTAACAAATATTAAAAGACAAACTATAAAAGATATGATAACAAAGACAATTATAATTGATGATTAAGTTTAGGAAAACTCCTAAACTTTTTATTATACAAATCTTTAAAAAAGATGGTATTTATGTTAAAATGAATATAGAAAAACTGAGGAGGCAGTAATATGTGTGGCTTTGTAGGATACATAAATAAAGAAAAAGACAAGAAAGATAATATTAAAAAAATGGCCGATTTAATCGCCCATCGTGGCCCTGATTCTGAAGGATATTACTGCGATGACAATATAGCTCTAGGCTTTAGAAGACTTTCAATCATTGACCTAAAAAGTGGCGATCAACCAATATATAACGAAGATAAAAACAAAGTTATCGTTTTTAATGGTGAAATATATAATTTCCAAGAATTAAAGGCCGATTTACAAAAGAAAAAACATAAATTTACAACAAATACTGATACTGAAGTAATACTTCACGGCTATGAAGAATATAAAGAAAAAATATTAGATAAGTTAAGAGGCATGTTTGCTTTTGTCATCTATGATAAAGAAACAAAAGAAGTTTTTGCGGCAAGAGACTTTTATGGCATAAAACCATTTTATTATTCAAAAATGGGCAATACCTTCTTATTTGGATCAGAAATAAAAAGTTTTCTAATCCATCCCCACTTTAAAAAAGCCTTAAATATTAAAATGTTAGAGTATTATTTAACTTTCCAGTATAGTGCTGGCGAAGAAACATTCTTCAAAAATGTTTATAAATTAATGCCAGGACACTACTTAAAATATAAAGACGGCAAGCTTACAATCAAAAAATATTATGAAATAAAATTTGATGAAGATAAAGATAAAACATATGAAGAGTGGAAAGATGGAATTAGAGAAAGATTAGATGATTCCATAAAGGCCCACAAAATAAGTGATGTTGAAGTTGGCTCATTTCTATCAAGTGGTGTCGATTCATCATTTATAGCAGCTAAAAGTGATGTAGATAAGACCTTCACTGTTGGCTTTAATAATAAGAAGTATAGTGAAATAAGCTATGCCGAAGATCTATCAAAAAAAATCAAAACTAAAAATATAAACAAAGTAATTACTAAAGAAGAGTACTTTAAAAATCTTCCTAATATTTTATACTACATGGATGAGCCTCTAGCAGACGCCTCCGCCATTGCCCTTTATTTTGTTACTAAAATAGCTAGTGAGAATGTTAAAGTATCATTATCTGGGGAAGGCGCTGATGAAATATTTGGAGGATATAATATATATCAAGAGCCATTAGTAGCTAGCTGGTATTATAAAGTACCATATCCAGTAAGATACGCTATCGGAAAAGCCGCAAGTCTTCTTCCACCAAAAAGAGGAATAAATTTTCTTGTTAGAAGAGGAAAAAAACTAGAAGATAGATTTGTTGGAAATGCCTTTATATTTAATAGACATGAAATAAAAAGAATTCTTGTAAATAAACCAAGAACTAAAGGATTTAAAGAATTAACAATGGCCTATTATGAAAAAGTTAAAGACAAAGATGACATAACAAAAATGCAGTATATAGACTTTAACTTCTGGCTAATAGGTGATATTCTTTTAAAAGCTGACAAAATGAGTATGGCTAATTCCTTAGAAGTTAGAGTTCCATTCTTAGATAGACCACTTATAGATTACGCCTTAGGACTTCCAACAGAGTTTAAAGTCGATAAGTATGCAACAAAAAAAATATTTAGAGAAATAGCCGGCGAAGTTTTAGAAGATAAAGTATCAACAAAAAAGAAACTTGGCTTTCCTGTTCCAATTAGAGAGTGGATGAAAGATGAAGATACATATAAACAAATAAAAGCCATGTTTGAAAAAAATAATAGATTTTTTGAAACCAAAAGAATCGTCAAACTATTAGATGATCATAAAAAAGGTAAAGCAGATAATAGTAGGAAAGTTTGGACAATATATATATTCCTACTATGGTATGAAATTTTCTTTGGAGGTGACAGTAATTGATATTTTTCTATGTATCATTATTAACTTATGCATGTTACTGCATAATAAAATATAGAGAATCCCTACACAGTTTAGAAAAAGCAAAATATGATAATGCAAAATATAAAAAGAGTATAAGTAAAGATTTAAAAAACATTTTTATAAATCCAGAATTAGTTATAGCTGTATTAATTATAATTGCCGTTAATTTTGATGTAAAAGTTATTGGTATTTCTACATTAATTGTATATATGTTTCTATTTTTATACAAATTAAAAACCAATAACCAAGAACTAAAAATAACTAAGCAAACCAAAACTAGAATTATAGGTATAGTACTAATATACTTAATATTAAATGTTTGGTTTTGCCTAGACTATATTAGTTATCATAAAGCAAGTATAATATTTGATAATACCCCGCTTTATTACATAATTTTATATATAATTACATACTTATCATACATTGTAACTTATATAATAAATATTATAGTAAAACTATTTGACAAAAAATTAAAATAGGGGGGATAAAATGTTAAAAGTAGATCCTAAAGACGTAAATCCCGGAGACACCTTTCTGGTTTTAGAAAACGAAAGTCAAGAACAAAAAGTTGAAGAAGCTATAGATAGAGGGGCTGCTTGCGTCATTGCGACAAATGGCGATTACAGTGTAAAAACAATCATAACAAACGATACAAGAACATATCTTTCAAATTATTTAAAAGAACTTTATTTTGAAAAGCTAGATAAGATAAAAATAATAGGTATAGTCGGAACAAGTGGTAAAACCGTAACCGGGGATATAATTTATCAATTATTAAATAATTTAAACTCAAAAACTGCTTTCATTGGAGCTGATGGCTTTTATCTTAATAATCAAATAATTGAAACAAAAGAAACCACACCAGACATTTATAGTTTATATGAATATATAAATAAAGCAATTGATGAAGAGTGCGAAAATATAGTTATTGAAGTTTCAAGCAGTGCCCTAATTAAAAGACACATTGAAGGTTTAAGGTTTGACGTTGCAGTATTTACCAATTTTATCGATAACAGTGATGTCATTGAAAAACAAAAATATTTAAATACCAAAATAGAAATGTTTAAAATGTTAAAGAAAACAGGGACAGCGGTCATAAATAAAAAAGATCCGTACCACACATATTTCGCCCTGCCGCAAAATCATAATATTTTTTATGGTACTAATGACAGCGAATATAAAGTATCAAGTATCGGACTAACATATGAATTTACTGAATTTAATTTGAATGACAAAAGAGTAGAAATCCCGTTATTAGGCTCGTTTAATATATATAACTATCTAGCCGCTTTTGCAACCATAAACGCCCTTGATTATCCAGAAGATGCCATTATTCAGGCGACAGAAAATCTGAAACAAGTTGATGGAAGATATCAAGGTGTAAAACACAAAGATAGTTTAATAATAATTGATTATGCCTATGACAAAGAGACAATTGAAAGTACGATAAATTATACCAAAGAGTTTAGTAAAGCTAAAATAATAACTCTTATGGGTCTAAAAGGTGGTCAAAACCAAAATCAACGATCCAAAATAGGTAAATTAATAACTAAGAAAAGTGATTATGTAATTTTAACAAGCGATAATCCAAGAAATGAAAATGCTGAAGATATCATTAATGAAATGATAAAAGAAGTTAATACGGAAAATTATGAAATAATAATTAGCCGAAGAGAAGCTATAAAAAAAGGAATAGAAATGCTGGAAGATGGCGACATCTTATTAGTCTTAGGTAAAGGTGGTGAAAACTATCAAATAATTGATAACGACAAATTACCTTATAAAGATTATAATGAAGTCATAAAATATGCCAAAAAATAAAATATAGAAAATGGAGGAAAATAAAATGCAAAAAAAACAAGATCCCGGCTTATTAATAGCCATTGTTATTTTAGTTATTGTTGCTTTTATCGCAATATTTGTAACTGTTAATCATAAAGAGGAAAGTAAACAGCCAAGTAGTAATACAAATGAAACTACTGAAAATAAGAAAGCTGAAACTCCAAAAGAACCAGAAACGATTGAATTTGCTGGATATCGTTATAGTATCCCTGCTAATATGACAGGTTCTGTCAGCGGAGATAAATTATTCATATATGGACCAAAAAGTAAATGGGTAGGTGTTGTTCTAACCCAAGCTGGAAGCTATGATACATTAGTTTCTGTAAAAGACCAAATAAAAACAGCTCTAGCTGCTCAAGAAGGCGCTGAAAACTATGACATTAGTAATGCTGTGACAGAAGAAAAAGTTTATGGTGGAAAACCATTCCTAGTTACAAGAAATATTGGTTCAGATAAATATAAATTAGATATATCTTATGGTAAAGCCGATGACAACAATATTTACGTTATTTCAGTAACTGAAAATTATGGTAAAGAGCTTACCGAAGAAGAAAGAACTGAAATTTATGGAATAATAGCTGCCGCAGAAAAAATAAGTTAAAAGTAATATAATTAAAAAATAACAAAAAAAAGGAAATCGTAAAAACATCTCGTATATTTTATATAGGAGGTGTTTTTTTATTGACATAAAAGTTAACAGTTTAAAAATAGATAAATATCAAAAAAAAGTAATAAAAAATAAATCACAAAATCTTTTAGTAATTGCGGGAGCAGGTAGTGGGAAAACCTTTACTATAGTAGCAAAAATAAAATATTTAATAAAAAAAGGAATATCTAAAGAGGATATACTGTGTATTTCCTTTACCAAAGAATCAGCTAAAAACCTAGAAGAAAAATTAAAAAAAGAGAATATAAATGTTAAAACATTTCATAAACTAGGATATGAAATAATAAAAAAATATAAAAAAGTTTCCCTAGATAATACATTATTAGAAAAAATAATTGAAGAAGAAGTAGAAAAAAATAAACATCTAAAAGAAATATTAAAAATAGATTTTATAAGATTAGGATATCCAGATCAAATCTTTAATAAACTAGAAAATAATATTATTCTAAACACAAAATATAAAAAAATAATAATAGACACACTAAAAACCTTTGTAAATTTATATAAAAGTAATAATTATAAAATAAAAGAATTTAAAAAATTTAATGAGATTAATAAAAAAAATTTATTTAGCAAAAAGAAAAGACACACTTATTTTTTGGAATTAGCAAAAAAAATAATAATAAAATATAAAAAAGAATTAAAAAAAAATAAAAAAATAGATTTCCATGACATGATAAATCTAAGTATCAACATAGTAAAAAAAGAAGGAATACATCCATATAAATATATAATAATTGACGAATATCAAGACTCATCACTAAATAAAGTAAACTTAATAAAAGAAATTCAAAATAAAACAAACGCCAAATTAATAGCCGTCGGTGATGATTGGCAATCAATATATTCGTGGCGAGGGGCGGATTTTACGAATATT
>CAZKKR010000036.1:0-9154 GCA_964553605.1 uncultured Muribaculaceae bacterium
GCACACGCCGCAGGATATGATACTGAAGCTGCTGAAGATACAACAATACCACCATTTAAAAAAGGTTGTAAACCAACCTTAGTAAAAACCGGAATAAAAGCCTATTGCAAAGAAAATGAATGGATAATGGTCGCTAATAGAAGTAGTAATCCAGGTAAAAAACATTTAGTTTTAGCTAATGGAATAGGAATAGTGGATGCCGATTACTATGGCAATGAAGATAATGACGGTCATATTATGTTTGCTTACTTTAATATGTCTGATGAAGATGTTATCATAAAAAAAGGAGATGTAGTAGGGCAGTTAGTTTTTATGAACTATTTAATAGCCGACAATGACATCGCCGGTGGTAAAAGAAAAGGTGGATTCGGTTCAACATCAAAATAAAAAAATATAGATCTAATCTATATTTTTTATTTTTGCTTTTTTAACAAATCTCTAATTTCAGTAAGTAATTCGATTTCTTTTTCATCGCTAGCTTGTTCAGCTTCAATTGCTTCATCAATTTTATCTTTTTTAACAGCATCTTGAAACTTATTCATAACTTTAATAATCAAGAATAAACAAAAAGCAACTATTAAGAAATCAACAATTGATTGAATAAAAGAACCATAACCAACTCTAGCACTTCCAACATTAATACTTAAATTACTAAAATCAAGACCTCCTAAAAGAACTCCAATAATAGGCATTAATATTTTTTCAACTAAACTAGTTACAATTTTTCCAAAAGCACTACCGATAATAACACCGACAGCCATGTCAACAACATTGCCCTTAGAAATAAATTCCTTAAATTCACCAAGCCCTTTTTTCATTTTTTCCTTTCCGATTTCTTTTTTCATACTATCCTCCTTCTAATAATCTATAGTTCAAAAACTATACAAGTTTAAATATCCCAGTTTATTCATGTTTTTTAATCAATTTCAAAATTCTTTTTTTAGAATTTGCACTTTGATAAGTATTGTTTTCATTAACTAAACTAGGCAATTCATAAAAATGTTCATCACTTACATTTTTAATTATATCATCAAGTTCCAATAATTTAAACTCAAATGCAGCCCAAACATTTAAATTATTTTCCCAAGAATCTTCATAACTAAGAACTTCTTCTATCAAGTATTTAGCATATTCATAAAGCTGTTCATCCTTGTCGAAAGCATACTCGATATCGCTAAGTCCAATACTTTGAGAAGAAAGATCGTCACCAAAACAATCAATCATCTTATAATTACCATCAGCATATATAAAATCATCCATTAAGCCAACATTAACATAAAAAAGTTCGCGGTAAAATTCTTTTAAATAAGCTTTCTTTTCTTCATCTTCAGTCTCTTCAATTATTCTTTCATAATTTTTTAAAGTAGAAACTATGTGATTCTGACTTATACAAGAATAACTGACCTGACTTTGGATAGGTGATAATTCAAGTTTTTGATAAAAAGGTAACAAATCATGAATTCTCTCATAAATAAGTTCCTTCTTGCGCGCTTGTCTGACTTCGTTTTCTTCTATCAAAAAGAAATCTAAATCTCCTGAAAGCATTTCTTCAATTATTCTAGCATTTCTATAATTTATATCTATTTTATTAACTAACTCTTTTTCTCTTGCCACTAAAATTTCAAGGTTTCTAATATCAACACCATTATCAGGATCATCAAAATCAATGTTATCAAAAAGTAATAACATTTTTTCATCTAACTTTATAAGTTCAATTAAACTATCAACAGTTTCTTCATCAACTGGTGTTCTAAGAGGATTAAGTTCAGCTTTTTTCTCTGGAATATCATCCCTTGAATTTAATTCCTTTTTTACAAAACCACATATATCATTAATTAATGGCTTCTTTTCCTCCATGTTTTCAATACTTTCCGAAATTAATTCGTCAAAAGTCATCAAAAGAGGAGTTGGCATTTCTCTAAGTAAAAACTTTAATTTAAGTGATCCAAAGCCAATTTTAAGATTATTTACTTCTGATTCATCAACAATAATTTCAGATATAAGATCAAAAAGAATATCTTGAGCCATATTAAACAATTCATCATTTTTTAAAGAAACATAATCATCAATCGATAAGCCTGTAAAATTTATCATATTAAAATCGTCTCGGTAAGAAATATTTCTAGAATCAAAATTATTATCTAATAGAAAATCACCTACATTTTTATAATGAAAAGCTTCGACATATTGACACTTTCTTAAAAGAGGTTTCAAATCATCCGATGAAGAAAAAATAATATCATCTATACATTTAATATATTTAATAATTAAATTATCACGGATATTAATTCTAGCAGAACTGTTATAAACATCATCAAGATCGACTTCATCACCAAACTGTTCTAATTCTTCTTTTTCAGTACGCAAATTAATTAAATCTGCCATTACACCAGTAAAGCGTTTTAAAACATCTTCAGCAATATCGGCACTATCAAAAAAGTTTTGTGGATTTTGACAAACTAAAGAACTAACATAGCCTAAAATATAACTGTCTTTAGGCAGTTGATTTAATAAAATATTTTCTTTTTTTAGTAAAATTTTAATTTTTTCAATCACAAATTTTTCTTTTTCATTGTTTGTTTCCTTGTACATAAAAAGAAGATGATAGTTTGCTAAAATCTTTGTTTCAATCTCTATAAGTTTATCGATAACTCGTGAGTCCATTTCATAATCATCCATTTAGGTTTCCCCCCACCTAACACGACAATATAATAACATAAACAAAAAAAAAAGACAATTACTTATTAATAGTAATTGTTACTTTATATTGATTACCTAAATCAAGTTCTTCAAAATTTATAAAATGTCCGTTTTTCTCTATTTGATTAGCACAATCTCTAAGCATTTGTACAACCTGTGAAAAATCATTATTCACTATTGGTTCTGGCGCAACCGGAACAACAGGTTCAACTGGAATAGATGGTTCCATAGGTGATACTGGTTCTGGCATTGCTGGTTCCATAGCTGGCATTGGAGGAATTGGATTTTCTACTACAGGCATTTCAGGTTGAACATTAACTTGTGGAGCTTCCACGCCACCTGGTTCTCCTGGTAAAATATTTGTGTCTGGAATGCTAATAAACTTAGAATTATCTGCCACATTAGGTGTATTTAAATCAGGGGTTGAATTATTAAATGCTGAAGCAACCGCATCAGATATATCCTGTTGATTAACTTCTACACTTGGCATTGGTTCTGGTGCTACAGGCTGAACATTCGGTACAAAAGGTGGTTCACTTAATGGACTATTAACCATTGCATCAAAATTATTAACAGCAGGTTCTGGAACTGAAACTGGTTCTGGTGCAACCTCTGGCATAGGACTAATAAACTTATTATCATCCATGTTAACATCAGGAGTAAAAACTGGTCCTTGATTAATAGGTTCTTGACCAACAGGTTGCTGATTAATAACTGGCTCACTAGACACTCCATTATTAGTTGCCATTAAATCTGGCCTGTCAGCATTTTGAGGCTCTGGAGCATTAATATCCTGAGCTTCTTGCATTATTTTATCTATATCCATCTTTTCATTACCCCTTTCATCGATAGACAATACTTCAACATCATTATTTTTAGGTTCATTTTCAAGCATCTTTCTAATTTCTCTATCTGTTTGTTTAACTGTCAATCTTTCATTAACAATTCTGTGAAGCATTTCTGATTGCTTATCCAAATCAGAAATTTTAAGTAAACTTCTCGCATGTCTTTCTGAAATTCTATTGTTAAGTAAATAGCTTTGAACTTCATCAGACAAATCTAATAATCTTATTTTAGTTAATATTTCCGTCTGTGGTTTACCAATTTTTTTAGCAAGATCCTCACGAGTTACATAACCTGCATCCAAAATTCTTTTGTAAGAAACAGCCTCTTCAATTGGATTTAAAGCTTTTCTTTGAACATTTTCAAGTAAAGCAAGTTCTTCACTTTCCTTATCAGTTAAATTAATAATAATAGCTGGTATTGTGGATTTGCTTGCAAGTTTACTGGCTTTATATCTTCGTTCGCCAGCAACAATTTCAAATTTTTTACCAACAGGTCTAACTACGACAGGTTCTATAACGCCAAACTTACTTATAGACTCAGCTAACTGTTCCAAAGAATCTTGTTCAAATTTTAACCTAGGTTGAAATCTGTTAGGTAAAACATCGCTAATTTTAAGTTCTCTAAGTTCGCGGTTTTCTTGCATAATCCACCTCCCTTTCTATTCTTATAATATAATGATACTATTTTTACAAAATTTTTTCAATACAAGAATAACAATTTATACTTTTTTTTACATATCAAAAACTCATTAATAAGGAATATTATTACTTATTAACAATAAAAAATAAAAGAGTAGTATAACTACTCTTAAAGTGGTTTTTTCTTTATTTCTGAAAATTTTCGCGGATATTTCATTTCCGTTTTCGCAAATTTTTGAATCAAAATAATTGTTCTATCGCTATTTTCGATAGGCAATTTAAATGATTCAGTTTTTACTTTTTTACAATGTAAAACATTCAAAACATTAGAACTATTTAAAGAATCATCAGTTCCTTTCATAGCCACAAAATACTTTTTTTCACATACAAGTGGTATAGAATACTCAGCTAAAACATTAAAGGAAGCTACAGCTCTAGCAGTTACTAAATCAAACTTTTCCCGAACACTTTTACCATATTCTTCGGCCCTTACATGCTCAGTATAAATATTTTCTAAATTAAGTTCTTTTATAACTTCATTCAAAAACAATACTCGTTTATTCAAAGAATCAATTAAAGTTACATTCAAATGAGGAAAAAATATTTTTAAAACAATTCCCGGAAATCCCGCACCAGTTCCAATATCACATAAACTATTAATACTTTTTAAATCAATTACTTTAGCAATAGTTAAACTATCATAAAAATGTTTCAAATAAACCATTTTTTTATCTGTGATTGCTGTTAAATTCATCTTTTCATTCCAAAGTACTAATAAATTATAATACTTTTCTAACTTAGCTAATTTTTCTTCATCATATTCTATTCCAAGTTTTTCTATTTCTTTTTTAAATAATTCTATATCCATAAATTATCCTTTCAAATACATTGTTAAAATAGAAATGTCTGCTGGATTAACTCCACTTATTCTAGAAGCTTGTCCAATTGTTTCCGGTCTTACTTCTTTTAATTTTTGCTTAGCTTCAGATGCTAAATTATGAAGAGAATCATAATCAAAGTCCAAAGGTATTTTAGTTTTTTCAGCCTTTTCCATTTTATGAACTTCTACCAAAGCTTTCTTAATATATCCCTCATATTTAGCCTCTAAAGAAATTTGTTCTAAAACTTCATTAGAATATTCATTTTCTAAATACTTAGTTAATAAAGAAATATCCACTTCCGGTCTTTTCAATATTTCATATAAAGAAAGTCCCGAAGTCAATTTTTTTGTATTTAATGAAACAAGATAATCATTTTCCTTAGGTGTAATCCTAATCCTTTTAAATTCATCCATACATTCTTTTATTTTTGACTTTTTTAAATTAAATTGGTTATATCTTTCCTCAGAGATTAATCCCAAATTATAACCGTATTCCGTCAATCTTAAATCTGCATTATCACTTCTTAAAAGTAACCTGTACTCAGCTCTTGATGTAAGAAGTCTATAAGGATCTCTTATCCCTTTGGTAATTAAATCGTCTATTAAAACGCCTATATAAGCTTCGTTTCGCTTAAGAATTAAAGGTTCTTTTCCCTCTAATTTTAACGTCGCATTAATTCCAGCAATTAAGCCCTGACAAGCAGCTTCCTCATAGCCACTTGTCCCATTAATTTGACCTGCGGTATATAAGTTTTCTATTACTTTAGACTCTAAAGAAAACTTAAGCTGTCTTGAATCAATAGCATCATATTCTATCGCATAAGCATATTTAAGTATTTTAGCGTTTTCTAAGCCAGGTAAACTATGAACCATTTTTTCTTGAACATCTATCGGCATGCTAGTAGAAAAGCCTTGTAAATAAATATCATCATAAAATAAGCTTTCTGGTTCCAAAAATAATTGATGTCTTTCCTTATCCTTAAATCTTACTATTTTATCCTCAATAGACGGGCAATACCTAGGACCAACCCCCTTAATATCATCTAAACCACCATACATACTTGACTTATTTAAATTATCCAAAATTATTTTATGAGTTTCTTTAGTAGTATATATTAAATGACAAGGTGTTTGCTTTTTATAATTATAATATACATTGTTTTCAAAACTAAATGTTAATTCTTCATCATCACCAAGTTCTAACTTAGCTTTTGAAAAATCAATACTACTTTTTAAAATTCTAGGAGGGGTTCCCGTTTTTAATCTTTTGATAATAAAACCTTTATCCTTTAAATTATCACTTAAATAATTAGAAGGAGCTTCTCCATGAGGTCCCTCACGGTGCCTTGAACTACCGACCATAATATCAGCATTTAAATATGTTCCTGTTGTTAAAATAACAGCTAAAGATTTAATTTCTAAACCATCTTCTAATAAAACTCCGCAAACTTGGCCTTCAGAAACTAAAATATCTTTAACTAAAGCTTCCTTTAAATCTAAATTTTCACAGTCTTTTAAAGTCTTAATCATATTTTTAGGATAAGTTATTTTATCTGCTTGTGCTCTTAAAGAACGAACAGCTGGTCCTTTAGCTCGGTTAAGCATTTTAATTTGAATTAAGCTTTTATCCGCACATCGTCCCATTTCCCCGCCTAATGCATCTATCTCTCGAACAACAATTCCTTTCGCACTTCCGCCTATAGATGGATTACAAGGCATATCAGCGATATTATCAATATTACCCGTAACAAGTAATGTTTTATGACCCCGTCTAGCTGATGCCAAAGCTGCTTCACATCCCGCATGACCACCGCCAACGACTATAACATCATACATAAAAACACCTACTTTCCAACACAAAATCTACTAAATAATTGATCTAATAGTTCCTCGTCATAATTTTCACCAATAATAGATCCTAAATCATTCCAAATATTTTTTAAATCTATTTCCAGCATATCTATAGGTATATTATCCTTAATAGATTTTTTAATATCACTAACAGAATTTAAAACTTTAACTAATATTGCTTTACTGCGGGCACTAGTTAAATAAGTTAAATCATTAGTCTTAATTTTATCTAAATTAAATAATTCTTTTACCTTATTTTTAATTTCATCAATATTTTCACCATTTAAAGCACTTACATATACTTTGTTTTTTAACTTACTATCATCAATTTTTTTATCTAAATCTATTTTATTAATAATGGTAATATAGTTTTTATTTTTAAGTTTATCTAATATATTTAGATCCTCTGAAGTAAGTTCTTCATTATAATTTAAAACAAATAATATTAAATCAGCTTCATCAATTAAATCAATACTTTTAGAAACCCCAATACTTTCAACTAAGTCAGAAGTCTCTCTAATACCCGCAGTATCAATTAAATTAAGAACAATATTATCTAAATTAACAGATGCCTCAACACTATCACGAGTAGTACCCTTAACATCAGTAACAATTGCTTTATCTTCACCGATTAATTTATTAAGTAAACTACTTTTACCGACATTTGGCTTTCCAACAATAGCCGTTTTAATACCATTCTTAAGAATTTCGCCGCTGTCACTTTCATTTAATATTCTCTTTATTTCTTCTTCGATTACATTAATTTGTTTTTTTATATCATCTATCGTCATTACTTTAATATCATCATATTCAGGATAATCAATATTAACTTCAATATTAGAAATAATAGATGCAAGCTTTTCCCTTAAACTACTTATCATCGAAGAAACATTACCATTAACTTGGTTTAAAGCCATTTTTCTAGCTACATCCGTTTCTGAATTAATTAAATCCATAACACCTTCAGCTTCAGTTAAATCAATTCTACCATTGAGAAATGCTCTTTTTGTAAATTCCCCAGGTGTCGCCAAACGGCAACCATTAACAAGTAAGATTTCTAAAACTTTATTTGTCGTATTAATTCCACCATGAGTATTTATTTCCACAATATCTTCTGTTGTAAATGTTTTTGGCCCCCTCATTACACTAACTAATACTTCATCTACTTTTTCATTTTTATCCACAATAAAACCATAATGAATTGTATGTGTTTTAACGTCACTGATATCTTTGCTAAAAACACTATTTACAATAGGTATTGCGTCAGGTCCACTAACTCTAACAATTGATATTGCCCCAACACCTAAAGCCGTTGAAATAGCTGCGATTGTATCTTCCATATAATCACTTCCTTTTAAAAACATTTTTAACTCTTCGAACATGCTTTGCTAATCCTAAATATTTTGGCAGCGCCTTTATATTAAGAACTATATCCAAAGAAACCTTTTTATCGACATATGTTATAATCCATCCTTCTTTATATTTAGGAGGAATTCCTGTTAAAGGAAACATATGTCTTTCAATTATATTGGCAATTCTTTCATTCATAAGTTCAGGAAAATATTTATAAGCATTTTCCATAGCTTCTCTCGCATGAACAAATCCATGTGATTTTAAAAGAGGAATTTTATCATATAAATGATCTTGCCAAGGTTCATTATAAAAATCATGAAGTAAACCTCCAATTGCCGCATCCCTATAGTTAAGTTTTCTTTTTTTACAAATTAAATAAGACATATATGAAACAATTAATAAATGTTCACCCAAAGTAACATTTTCATGATGCATCCAATCTTGTCTTCGTTTAAATTCAGATGAATTAATAATAGGATACACTATATCCAAATATTTGCTGTCATATAAAATTCTTTTAGTAATATCCCGTTTCAAAAAATCATCTCCGCCATGTATTATACCATATTTAGCGTAATCTTGAATTTATTTTTATTATTTACTATAATGTTAATAAAGTAGGTGAGGGCTTATCAACTTAAATCAAAGAAATAGTATTTATAGGGAACTAGTAATTCATCTTGAAGATGTAAATACATTACTAAATAACTTAAATTATAGTTTAGATTTAAATAAAATAAATGATTATCTACTAAATTATCAAAATATAGAAGCTAAAAATGACGCTGAATATTATCTTGTAACACTATTATATAAAGTATTTACTTTAGAATATTCAAAAATAAATATTGAAGTTGCAAAACACTTCCCGTTCAGTGAAGCTAGA
>CAZKKR010000037.1:0-8855 GCA_964553605.1 uncultured Muribaculaceae bacterium
TATGTAGTTTTTCTGGATGTCATATTTATACAGCAGTATCATTAGCTATGAGAGTGACAGGAAGGATGGACAATAAGGAGTGCGGTTATTATATTATAAGTCAGCTTTTAGGAGCACTTTTTGGTTCATTATTGTTGGGCTTATGTTTAGGAAGCTTTAAACATTTGGGCGCTAACGGTTTTGGAGGAATGCTTCCTAATGGAACAGAAGTTTCAGCGCTAATTGCTTTAATTGTAGAAATTATTTTAACATTTATTTTTATTACTGTGATTTTAACTGTTACGAGCAAAAAAGAAAATTCAGCTGTTGCTGGAATTGTTATTGGACTTACTTTAGTTTTAGTTCATTTAATAGGAATTCCATTTACTGGAACTTCAGTTAATCCAGCGAGAAGTTTAGCTCCAGCAATTCTTCAAGGTGGAGACGCTTTTATTCAATCTTGGCTATTTATATTAGCGCCAATTGTTGGTTCGCTTTTAGCAGCGCTTTTCTATAATTTAGTATTATCTACTGAAAAGAAAAAATAATAGGTTATCCTATTATTTTTTTTATATTGTTTTACTACTTATAATTTCTTCTAATGGTAATCCTTCTTCAACTCTTTTTAATGTAACCCAGACACTTAGCATTTGTGATGAACTATCCAAAAGCATTTGAGCCAAACCTTGATAATCATAATTGTTGATGAAGTTTTTATATTGTTCTATCATTGTACTAGTTATTAATGGTGGAGCTAAGTGCTGTCTCATTAGATTTGTACTAGTTATAATTCTGCCAGTTCGGCCATTGCCGTCTGCAAAAGGGTGGATATGTTCAAATAAGATGTGGAATCTCGCTTCTTTTAGACAAATAAGAAAAAGTCTCTTATGCCTTTCTTCATGGGAAATACCAGATTCATTAGGGTCTTTTAAATCCATGTCAAAGTTGTTATCATATTTATAGATTAGCTCTGATATTTGTATTGGAACTTCCTCTTTTTTCATGGTTTCAAAAGAGGAACCAGTAATGGCGTTATTTACTTTTTTAAATCCTTTTTGATGATTTGGATTATTTCGATTTATTATTTCATTTATTTGGAGCATTTCTTTTATACCAATATGATTTTCATCTAAGGCATAAAGGAAAGCTGAAATGTGATCTGTTCTGGATTTTCGAACGCTATCTAATAATGGCTTTCTTTCTATATATGTAGGGAAGAACATTGAAACTTTTTTTCCTGTTTCTTTTTCTAAAAAATTATCTTCTTCATCAAACACAATTAGTTCTAACATATATTTATCAAATTCTTTAAATTTTTCATTATATGTATCATTTATTTCTTCTTGATTTTCAAAATTTATTTTTGGTATCATTCCTTTAAAATAAGCCATATAAGTTACAAAATATTTATATTTATTTTTTATTTTTTCTTTTTCATTGTCTGGAAGCTTTTCAAATGTTTCACTAGTATCTTTTTTTAAAGAATTGATAATATCATTTGCTTCTTCTAATTTTAAATCTTCTTTTTCTATTGAAAGTGATGTGTGAGTGAATGTTTCACTATAGTTTTTAACTAGTTCTCTATATAGAGTTTCATCAAATTCAATTCCACCAAAAACATGTTTTTCCATAAACATCTCCCTTTTATCTATCATATTAGCACATTATTATTATTTTAACAAATGGATCATTGACTTAAAAAAACAAATTTAGTATCATGAAAAATAAGAAAGGAGTACCGATGATGAAGAAGAAAGGAAGTTCAATTGGTGGCGGTTTATTAGTATTTTTAATAGGGATATGTCTTTTATGGTGGAATGAAGGAAACAATGTTAAAAATATTAAAAGCGTAAATGAAGGTCTTAAAAATTATAAAGATGTTAAAAGTACTAAAGTAGATAGCCAAAATGAAGGGAAATTAGTTGCGACTAATGGAAAAATGACATTTGCTTTACCAGCTTCTGATAATGAATTTAACATAAATAGTAGCAGCGCGGCTTTAAGCCGAAAGGTTGAGATGTATCAGTGGGATGAAGAATGTGAAACTGATGAAAATGATCATAAAACTTGTACTTATAAAAAGGTATGGAGCGATAAGATTATAGATTCTTCTAGTTTTGAAAAGTCAGGATATGATAATCCGACAAGTAAACTATATGACTCTGAAAGGTTTTATGGCAGTGATGTTAAACTAGGAGCGTTTGAACTTACTAATAATTTGTTAGACAAATTATCTACTAAAAAAGCTCTTAGTCAACTTAGTGAAGAGGTAGCAAATTCTCATAATATGATCATTGATAAAACTTATTATACAGACGTTAAAGAAGGTAATGCGGAAATAGGTAATATAAGAATTAGTTTTTATGAAAACGATGCTGAATATATTAGTATTTTAGCTATGCAAAGCGATAGTCATTTTAAAGTTTACAAGACTAAATATGGAAAAAACTTCTTCAATTTATATGAAGATGAATATAATGGTTCTGATATGTTTAAAATTATTGCTAAACAAAATAATTTTGGCAAATGGCTTTGGCGAGTAGTTGGAACTTTACTTATAATAATGGGCATTTCTTCATTATTTGCACCACTTCAAAGATTAACTGGCGGAATTCCTATTTTGGGTTCTTTAGTTGGAACTACTACGGGATTAGTATCTTTTGTTGTTGGTCTTGCAATTAGTTTAATAATTATAGCAATTGCTTGGTTTAGATTTAGGCCTTTACTTTCAATTGCTCTTTTAGCAGTAGTTATCCTTTTACTTACTTATTTAAAAACAAGAAGTAAAAATGAAGCAAAAAGGAGATAAAAAACAAAATAATTTTTTTGTCTCTTTTTTTTACATCTTCGCACTTTATTTGTTGTGTTTTTAGATATATGATGTTATAATTGTTTTGTAATAAGATAGGAGGAATATTATATGGAGAAAAAAAGAAATGGGCAGATAGCTGTAATTTTAGTGTTATCAGTAGCGATATTGTTTATGTCAATAGGTTTCGCAGCATTTTTTACTGATCTTACTATTAATGGTACAGCAACAGTTAAAGCTAATAAGTGGAGTATTCATTTTGAAGATGACTATGCTGAAACAACAGGCAGTGTTCAGGCAACTTCTCATACCGAATCTGACACGAATGTAACTTACACAGTTACTTTAAGTAAGCCAACAGACTTTTATGAGTTTACTATCACTGTAATAAATGATGGTAATTTTAATGCTAATTTAACTTCAATCACAATGCCAACACTTACTGCACAACAAGCAAAATATTTGACTCATACTGTTACATATAACGGTGTAGATTATACTTCATCTCAAACAGGATTATCTGTAGCTTTACCTTGTACTTCTGGTTCTAATACTAAAGTTTTAAAGGTTAGAGTTGCTTATATTCAACCTGAGTATAGTACAGATTTACCAACAACAGCTGACGCAACAGTAACTTTAAATGTAACTCTTCATTACGATCAAGCAGCTTAATATGTATTCCATCATTTAGATGGAATATACCTGTTTAAAGGGGTATTTATGAAAAAAAATGCGAAAATCATTTATGTTTGTGAGTTAATACTATTTATATATCTAATTTTGTTTGCAGTCTTAATAAATGTAGTATCGCCATTTTTTAAAAGTGTTTCCACAATAATAATTCTTGTGGTTATACTAGCTTTGTTAATTGTTTTTTTTGGCATGTCAAAAGACAAAAATTATTTGCGAGGAACATCAACTAGGATTGTTATTTCTGGGTTGCTGGCTTTCTTTATAATAATATATGCATTAGGAATTCTTTTAGGATTTAATAAAGGTTATATTTATAGTGATTTATTTACTTTAATGAAAAACATAATTTTTGTTATATCTTTTACGGTGTTGCTTGAATTAATAAGATATTTAATTGCTAAAAATTCTTTTCAGAATGGTAGGTTAATTTTTGTTTTTACTATTTTAAGCGCAATTCTCAATATATTGTTAGAAATAAATATGGGCGTTTTGTCAACGTATGAAGATAAATTTATTTTTTTGAGTAAAGTTGTTTTTCCAGTTGTTGCTGGAGAAGCCTTGTGCAGTTTTATGACAGTTAAAACCGGAATGTTATCTAGTGTTGTATATAAATTGGTTATGAATTTATATATTTATATACTTCCTATTGTCCCTGATTTAGGAAATTATATTTATTCCGTTGTCAATATTCTTTTGCCATTTATTTTATATAGTGTTTTAAATAGAATGATTGTGCATTATGATAAAGAAAAAGAGCAATTAAGGAAGATTAATTTAGTTGTTTTTGTGACACCATTAATTATTCTGCTTTTGGTTTTAGTAGCATTAGTTTCTGGAATTTTTAAGCATAGAATAATTGCGGTTGCTTCTAATTCAATGGCACCTACTTATAGACGTGGTGATGCTATTATATATGAAAAAGTAGATGTATCAAATTTAGAGGTTGGTCATATATTAGCTTTTAAGCGTGAAGGACTTATAATAACACATAGGATTACAAAGATATGGAAACAAAATGGCAAATATTACTTTACGACAAAAGGCGATAATAATAAAGACGTTGACCTTTATACGCCAAAAGAGGAAGATGTCTTAGGAAGGGTTAGGATGACTTTTAAATTAATAGGTTATCCAACAGTTATAATAAACGAATATTTTGGAAAGGAGTAGAAAAATGAAAAAGTATAAGAAAAATAAGTTTTTTCAGTTTTTATTTCCTTTCCTTTTTATTATTGGAATAGTTCTTATTTTTTTTGGTTTTAGAGATCGAAAAATTGTTAATTTAAAGTATAAGGAAGACAATAAAATAAATTATAATGTTTACTTGAAACCTAATAGTTTTTTTGAAACGCCATATTTAGGTGAAAACGAAACATATATTGCTAGCTTGATAGATTATATTGATATTCATTTTCATTATGGAATAAAATATGATAAAAAGTTTTCGGGAAACTATAAATATAAATTTGTTGCTTTAGTTAGTGCTAATAAAAAGGATGCGAACGGGCATTATTGGCAAAGAGAATATAGTTTAACCGAATTTAAAAATTTTGATGTAGTTAATCAAGATTTTATAGCAATAGATGATAATGTTAAAGTTAGTTATGGTACCTATAATGATATTTTAAATCAATTTAGAAAAGAATATGATTTAACAACACAGGGCGAATTAAAGGTTATTATGAAGGTAAGCAGTAATTTTCAGTTTGCCGAAGTAAAAGAACCTGTAGTTGATGATAGCGAACTTAATTTATCAATTCCTTTGTTAGAACAAGCTTTAGAACTTTCTATTAATAAAGATGTTTCTAATGAAAGAGATGTTGTTTCTTTTGTTGAGAGTGATAATAGTATAATTTATATTTTCTTTAAAATTTTTGGAACACTTTGTATTATTTTTTCAATTGCTGGCTTTGTGATTGCCACAAAAAGAACAAGGGAATTTAGAAAAAATAATTTATATATGTTAAAGCTTGATAAAATACTTAAAAATTATGACAGTATCATTGCTAATGTTAAAAAACTTCCTAATATTAATGATTTCAAAAAAATAGAAATAAGTAGTTTTGAAGAACTTTTGGATGTTTATAGTGAAGTTAGAATGCCTATAAATTGTTATCAAGGAAGATATGAAGCTCTATTTGTTATAATTAATAATGAAACAGCATGGGTTTATAAGTTAAAAAGGTCAGACTTATCTGAAAAGAGTGATGACTATGAAGAAGATTAATTTAAATAATAACGATAAAAAAACTATAAATATTAATATCTTTATGTCGATATTGATTGTAGTTGTTTTATCGTTTATTTCTGTTGGTTATGCTTTATATGGTCAGAATTTAAGTGTGAGTGGCAATATTGGTTTTGGTCTTCAGGGTAAGATTGCGATTACTGGTGTTACATTAACTTCATCTACTAATGTTAGATCCGACAGTATTCCATCTTTTACAGATGATAGTGTTGATTTTAATTTGACTTTTGAAAAAGCTGCTGGGTCAACAGATCCGAATTATCAAGCTGTTTATGAAATTACGATTTCTAATGGAACATTTTATGATTATGAATTTAATTTAGCAAATTTTCAACCAATTATAACTAATTCTCATGGAATAAATGTTGATCCGTCTTTTTTATCTACTTCTTTAAGTGGTATAAATATAGGAGATATGATTCCAGCTGGCGAGGATGTTACTTTTACGTTAACTTTGGATTTTAGACCTGACGTTGACGATACTTATTCAGTTAGCGGTGATATGGAAACAGAGTTGGTAGAAGACCCGCACGGAAGTCTTTTAGGCTCTGTCCCTGAAGGTGCGCAAGGTGATTTGAAAGAAAGTTTAGGACACGATATTGTTTCTTTTACAGTAACGGTTATTAATTCTTATCAATCAAGTAGAACTTTTAATCTAAATATCGCTGATACGAGTCATTTTCAACTTACTAATTCTGATGGTACTCCGCTTAGCAGTTTTACAATAGCTGGAGGAACAACAGAAACTTATACTTTTTATGTAAAAAGAGTTAATGGAGCAATTTTTGGTGCTTCAAGTTTTACTACAGGAATTTATCTTTCTTATTCAGAAAATTCTAATGTTCCTTGCGGGAACGTTACTTTATTTGTTGATGAAACGCAAATTGATGATACGACACCTCCACAAATTAGTAATGTAACTGCTGTTCAAAATAATGCGACAAGTAGCACAACTACTAATGATACGGTTGGTTCAGTTACTGTTTCTTGGAATGGTGAAGATGCTGAATCTGGTGTAAAAAAATACTATGTTATTGTGAAAAATTCTAAAGGATCAACAACTTATGAAACTACTGACAACACACCATCTTTAACGATTACGGGGCTTATAGATGACAGTAATTATACTTTCAAGGTTTATGGTGAAAACAACGATAATTATAAGCCTAACGATAGTCAAATAGCTGTTGATTCGACAAGTCCTGGTGTTTGTTCAATGTCTACATCTTATTCATTTGATTGGCGTTATACAGTTGCATTTTCATCTGACACAAATAATATGCGAGAGTTGTCAACCACAGCCGTAAATAGGGGATATAATTATACCGTGACTCTTAGAGCCTCTAATAATTATAATCTTCCTAGTTCATTAAATTATGTAACCATGGGTGGGAATGAAATTACTTCTACCTCTGGGACAGAAACAGGACATTATAAATATACAAGTAGTAGTGGTTCCTTTAATGTGTATGGGGTTACCGGAGATATTGTATTAAAACTAACACCAACAAGAAGTGGCGGATGTTAATAAAAAACACTATTTTTTACGAATAGTGTTTTTTTTGATATTCAAAAAAGCGGTTATTATAAAGAGAAAAACGCTGAAAATTTGGTTTGAGGAAATTAGTTCTTTAATGTGACTATACCTTAGAAAATCTAAGGAAAATTTAAGGATTGAAATTAAAAGTAAAGTGATATAAGAAATGTTTTTTTTGTTTTTATTTGTATTACAGAAAAGAAATAAAATAAAAAACACGAAAGATTCTAATAACTGTATAGGGAATAGGGGAATATTTAATCCATGAGGGTAGGTTACGCTGAAAGGTCCATTATAAGGAATGCCATAGCAACACCCAACAAAGAAACATCCAATTTTTCCGAAACTATAAATTAGCGGTAATGAAAGAATTGAATATTTAATTATTTTTTTATCTGAAGGATATATTTTTTCATAAATTAATGGTGATATGATAACGCCAATTAATCCCCCATATGAGGAAAGACCACATTCTAAAAACTTTTTTTTAAAGCCACTTACAACAAATGTGTAAGTTTTAGCAGACATATAAGTGATAATGAAGAAAAATATAAAAAAAAGTAGGATGTTTTTTTTAGATATATTTTCATTTTTTAATGATAAAAAAACATATAAGATACCAATGATGATTGAGCATGACATAATTGTTTTATAAAAAGGAAAAGGAATATCATGTATTATCATATTATCACAACTTTCTATTTGAATTTTATCATAAAATCAGTTTTAAAACAATATTTTTTTATAATCGAAATTATGTGTATATTAGCTTTTTTGTGTTGATTATAAGTGATTATTTGTATGTAGACTAGGTTCTTGGAAATATAATTAATGTATGATAAAATAGTTTTGATAAAAAGAGGCTATAATGAAATCTGGTTTACCAGTGTAAGAAAAGGAGATATGCGCTGATTTTACTAGATGGAAAAAAAGCCAAAATAAGTATTTTAAAAGAATTGAAAGAGGAATTATTAAAACTTGATAGAAAATTAGGATTAACGGTTATTCAAATCGGTGATGATCCGGCCAGTAATGTTTATGTAAAAAACAAAGGAAAAATGGCCAATGATTTAAATTATAATTTTAATCATATAAAACTTGATGATGACATTACTGAAGAAGATGTTTTAGCTTTAATTAATAAGCTTAATAATGATGATATAGTTGATGGTATTTTAGTTCAAATGCCTATACCTAAACATTTAGATTCTAAAAGAATCCAAAATGCGATTATTTCAGTTAAAGATGTTGATGGGCTTACTGATATAAATATGGGTAAGCTTACTCATGGGGTTGATTCTTTGGTTCCTTGTACAGCGATGGGAATTTTAGATTTATTAAGATTTTATAACTTAGATGTTGAAAAGAAAAATGTAGACCGTTTTTATGTATCTACATTTATCTTACAACTTCAAGACAATTTTTACTGTTTTTTTTATTAATAAGAAAATGTAAAAAAAGGCTTATTTTCTTGTCAAAAACTGTGCTTTTGGTTGACTTAAAACAAGTTGATATGTTATTATTTTAATAGTAGGGTAAGGGTAAACCTGATCCTTGGGAAAAGCGGGGAGGTGAATGGAAAATGGAAA
>CAZKKR010000038.1:0-8484 GCA_964553605.1 uncultured Muribaculaceae bacterium
GTTATGTTTTTCTTATTACTGGTTTCATATGTTTTTTGATATCCACATGTAAAACCATTTTTGTTTATTATATTAATGGCTTCTTTAGAGGTGATGCTCGGATATAAATCTTTTTGTTTTTCTTTGTCTTCCAATATATCTTGCACTATATCTTTACTTTTTTTATTTCTTAGACTGTTTCTTTCTTCATCGGTGAAAATATATTTGCTGGTATTTTCTACTCTATCTCTACTAGTGCCATCATATATTGCTTTATATTTGCAAATGGAAAATGTACTAAAATTTAACTCATCGATGTCTTGTTCATTAATATTTATAACTTTTTCGTAGAAATTTTCAATGTTTTTGTTGCACATTTTGTAAAGATTATATATTTGGATACCTCTAATATTCATGTCATCTAAAATAATCAAAATAGCTAAGGTATTGTTTTCTCCTTTTGTTTGAATAAGTTCATCGATGATGTTTGCGGCATTTGAATTATCTTCAATCATATCTTTAATAATGTTTGGTAAAGAAACCATATCTAAAGGTTTTCGATTCAAATAAATCCCTCCTTATTCTTTATTATTATAGCACCTTTATTATATAAAAGTCATTCTCTTTTTATTAAATAGGTTATTTTTTTTATATATTCTATATCATAAAGCATATTTTCAAAAATTCTATTTATTATTCTTTTATCCATGTTTTTCCCCTTTTCATCCTTATACTAACACCTTTTTCTTATGTTTTCATCAATTTCGACAATATTAGCTATATTTAGTATTTTTTAAATTTAACTTCAAAAATTATTATATTTATAGTATAATTATAGTGGCGATCAAATATGATAAAAACATTAGGGGCGAAAAACTTTAATTATGCAAACCGAGGAATGACATTAGAATCTGATTTAGAAGCTTCTAATCATTTTTATCTAGTAAATGATATTGCGGTTATTTATAAAAAACCAACGCCAATTACTATATCTAAGGTTAATTATCCTTCAAGACTAGAGGCAGTAATAAAGGAAGGTTATTTCAGAACTCCTTCAACTACTGATTATAATGGAATATATAAAGGAAGATATATTGATTTTGAAGCTAAAGAGACAAAATCACGTACATCCTTTCCTTTAAGTAATATCCACAAGCATCAAATTAAACACTTGGATATGATATATAACCATGGTGGTATTGGTTTTTTAATAGTAAGGTTTACCACAATAAATAAAACTTTTCTTTTGACTTACGAAGCTTTAAAAGGTTTTATAGAAAATAATGATCGTAAATCAATTCCTCTTTCTTATTTTTTAGATAATGGGTATTTAATTAAAGATAAATATAATCCAAGAGTTGATTATATAGAGGTAATTGATAAATTATATTTTGGAGGTATGCCATGAAAGAAAAAATATTAGATATTAAGGAAGTATTATTAAGAGAGTTTAAAGACATAAAAGTATTTTTGATGAAAGATAAATTCCGTTTAATTGTGCTTAGCCTTTCTTTGTTAATTTTAATTATCGGATCTATTATTTTTAATTTCTTTATAGGTCTTATTATATTTATTCTAATTAATTTGGTGTGGCTGATTCCTTATTTTGGCTGGAGACAAAAATTAGAAAATAGAAACAAAATTAGACATTCAAGAACTTCTCAAAGAAGTAAAAAAGTAGACTCTCCTCTTGTTATTTCTGATACAGAGGATAAAGGAAGTGACGATATGCCAAAGAAGAGAAAGACAAAAAAGAAAAAAAGCTTAAAGAAGAAGATTCTTTTAGGTCTTTTATCCTTCTTCTTATTATGTATAATTTTAGGTGTTGTTTTCTGTGTATTTATCGCTTTGACGGCCGGAAAATTCAATCCTAATAAATTATATTCTAAAGAAGCTAGTACCTTGCTTGATAACAAAGGTGAAACTTTTGCTAAACTAGGTACAGAAATGAGACAAAAGATTGCTTATGATCAGATGTCTGAAGAACTTGTTAATGCGATAATTGCTACTGAAGACTCAAGATTCTTTGAACATAATGGATTTGACTTACCAAGATTTTTAAAAGCTTCTTTTGGACAAGTTTTAGGTCAAAATGCTGGTGGTGCTTCTACTTTAACAATGCAGGTGTCTAAAAACCAATATACTTCTAATATTGCTAGAGGTTTTGAAGGTATTAAACGTAAATTTACTGATATTTATATCGCAATGTTTCAAATTGAAAAAAACTATTCAAAAGAACAAATATTAGAATTTTATGCTAATTCATATTATTTAGGAAGTGGCGCTTACGGTGTTGAACAAGCTTCTCAAACTTATTTTAACAAACATGCAAAAGATTTAAATGTTTCTGAATCAGCGATGATTGCTGGACTTTTCCAATCACCTGTTGTATATGATCCAAATTTAAATCCTGAAAAAACTGAAGCTAGAAGAAAAATCGTGCTTTCTTTGATGAAACGTCACGGTTATATTACTAATCAAGAATATGAAATTGCTAAAAAGATGACAGTTGATAAAATTGTTATTAAAGGTCGTAAATCAACAACTACTAATTCTAAGTATCAAGGATTTATTGATACTGTAGCTAGAGAAGTTGAAGAAAAAACCGGATACAATCCTTACTCATATTCGATGAAAATATATACAACAATGGATAGAGAAAAACAAGATATAATTTCTGATATTATGAGCGGTGCTAGCTACAGCTGGGAAAACGATGAAGTTGAAGCCGGTGTAATCGCAATTGATACTAAGACTGGAGCCATTGCGGCTATCGGTGGCGGTAGAAATAAGACAGGAGCTATGAGTAGAAATAATGCTACGCAAATAAAAAGACAAATTGGTTCAACCGCAAAACCAATGTATGATTATGGCCCTGCTATTGAATATAATAACTGGAACCCTTCACAATTAATCTTAGATGAAAAAACTACTTATAGTAATGGTACTGAGATTAATAACTGGGATGGCCGTTATAAAGGTATGATGACAATTAGACAAGCCTTAGTAGAATCTAGAAATATACCTGCTTTGAAAACTTTCCAAAATGTGGAAAATGAAAAAATTAAAGAATTTGTACAAAGTATTGGTCTTTCCCCAGAAGTTGATGAGACAAGTGGAAAAATTCATGAAGCTCATGCTATTGGTGGATATGATGGAGAATCGCCAATGACTGTAGCTGGGGCTTATGAAAGCTTTGCTAATGGCGGTTTCTATGTTGAACCTTATAGTTTTACTAAAATAGAATTTGATAAAGATGGTAAAACTTATGAAAATGAGATTAAGAAAGAAAAAGTTATGAGTCCAGAAACAGCTTATATGGTTACAAGTATGCTTATTGATACTGGACAAAATGCTTTAGGAAAATATAAAAATATTAACGGTGCTGAGTTTGGTGCTAAAACTGGTACTACTAACTTCGATAAGAAAACTTTAGCCATAAGACATTTGCCAAGTAATGCAATTAACGATTTATGGGTAGCTGGTATAAGTCCAGACTATACGATTGCTGTATGGTATGGTTATGAAATAAATTCAAGTACTCATTATAATAGATTTGGCTCTGGTCAAAACTCAAGATTGTTCCAGGCTGTTGCTAAAAATTTCTTTAAGGCTGGTTCACACTTTACTAAGCCTGAAGGTATTGTTGAAGTTACCGTTGAAAGAAATTGTGGTGAGGCATTACTTCCTGGTCCTAATACTCCAGGAGATGCTAAAACGGTGGAAATTTTTAAAGCTGATAGTAAACCTAGTGAAGTTTCTTCTAGATTTAATACTTTACCTAATGTTACAGGTCTTAAGGTTTCGGTTAGTGGTAATAATGCTACTCTTACTTGGAATGCTATAGGAACTCCTGAAGGACTTAATCCTGATTATTGGAAGGGACATGTTAATAAAGCTTACTCTTCTAGTAAAGACCAAAGTTCATTCTTAAATTACATTATGGGTTATAACAATAGTGTTTTAGGAACTGTTGTTTATGATATTTATGTTAAGAATGGTGAAAGTTTAACTTTACTTGGTTCATCTACTTCAAATAGTGCAACCGTTAAACTACCTAATATAAATTCACCAAAACTTGTTGTTAAATCTTCTTATTCAGTATTTAAAGGAGCTTCAAGTTCAGGTGTTGAAGTTACGGCTGATTATAAAGGTATATCCCCTAATGATGTTCATATTAATCCTTCAAGTTATTCAATAAGTTGGACAGCTGGTTCTAACTTCAATCACGATCCAAAAGATCATGTTAAAGTTACTGCTCATGGTGAAGATATAACAACTGAAGCTTCTATGCATAGAGGAGCAATGATTAATAAAACAACTGGTGAAAAAGCTACAATAAACGACTTATCAAATAATGCTGGTACATATTTAGTTACTTATGACGTTAAATATGCTGATATTGTAGTTGGAAAGGTAGAGGTTACTGTTACTGTTAGTTAAGGAATAGAATTATCTATTCCTTTTTTTGTATAAAAAAGCAATTACTTATTGTAATTGCATATTTCTTTTAACTTACATGTTTCACACTTTGGATTTCGCGCCGTGCAGTAGTATCTTCCAAATAATACCATTTGGTGATGTCTTTTGCACAAGTCTTCTTTTTTAAATTTTTTAGTTAGTTTCTTTTCTATTTTTAAAGGATCATCTTTTTCTTTAGCTAAATTTAGTCTTTTGCTTACTCTAGATACGTGAGTATCCACGGCAATACACGGTTCATTGTAAATATTACTTAGAACAACGTTGGTGGTTTTTCTTCCTACTCCTGGGAGCGTTTCTAAGTACTTTCTATTGTTTGGCAGCTTCCCATTATAATCCTTTATTAACCTTTTTGCAATTTCTATTAGATTCCTCGCCTTTATTCTAAATGTTCCTATGGGTTTAATAATTTCCATCACATCTTTAATATCAGCAGTACTTAAATCTTTTAGGGTCTTATATTTTTTGAACAAAACATCTGTTACCATATTAACTCTCTTATCTGTTGTTTGCGCGCTTAACATTGTCGCTAATAACAGTTCATAGTCTTTATTATAATTTAGTTCACATTTTGGATTTGGATATAACTCATCTAAATAGTTTTCAATCATTTTCGTTGAGCCAGTCATAGTCAAATACTTCTTTCTTTTCTTTGGTTACTTTGGTTTTTTTATTTATATCTTCTTTATTTTTGACACCTTTTCTTTGCCATTCTGACAATATTTTATCAATATATTTTAAACTAGTCACACCATTATAAATGGCTTCTTTTAATGCTTCTTCTATGATTTCTTCATTATAATTATTATCAATCCATGCTCCTATTATTTCATATTCCATGGGGCTTAAGGTTCGGCCAAATTCTTTTTCAAATTTATCATATATAGTTGTCGTTTTAACTTCTTCTTTATTAATTATGAGTAAAGCTAGTTTATTATATAATTCATCTAAAATTATTTTTTCCTCATATACTTTCCCTGTAGTTGCTTTTATTTCTAGGATATCTTTTTTATTTAAGCTGTCCATCATTTTTAAAACATCAGGAATTTTTAATTCTAGATCTTGGGCTATTCTTTCTGGATCAAATTCGTCATTATTAATCAGATAGATAACTAGTATTAATTCTTTCTCAGTTAATTTTAATTTTTTATAATTTGTAAGTAATAATTTAGGGATTAAAATATTACCGTTTTTCATTAATTCTATTACTTTACTTGTCATACTATCACCTTTTAATTATTATATCTTAATTATTTATTTTTGCCAATATAAAAAGAGTTTTAACTCTTCTTATATTTTTCTTCTATATATTTTATTATTTCTTCCTTTTTGTTAGGAAGTTTATCATTTAATATTTTTGATTCCAAATCATCAATAATTTGTTTTAAAAACGGGCCGGCCTCTTTATTTAATATTTTGCATATTTCTACCGGTTCTAAAGCTATATCGTTCTTGCTTCTTATTGGCATTTTAGCAAATTCTTCATTTAGCTTTCTTTTATCAATATCTTTAAGTTCAGCGACCATTGTGCATGTATATAATCCATATCTATATAAGACATTCCTATCTAATATGTCTTTATCCTTAACCTCATTTATCTTTAAAATACTTTCTTTTTCAATAGAATTAAAATTATATTTATGAATAGCGTTTAATTGGGCCCAGGTAACTATCATAGATGGCGTAATTTTAATGTTTTTTAATTTTGGAATATCCAGGTGATTAGTTAATTTTAAATCAATTAGTAACTTTATTCCATATTCCTTATTAGAATTTGAGAATATTATATCTAATTCATTTTTTTTAACATCATTAGATATCTTTCTTAAATAATGTCCGTATTTTCTTATATATATTTTTAAAATAGGATCAAGTTCAAAATTTAAGGTAGTAGCAAATCTTATGGCTCTTAATATTCTTAAAGCATCTTCTTTTAGTCTTACTTTAGGACTTCCAACCATTCTAATTATTTTTTTATCTAGATCTTTTTTGGCATTTAACAAGTCTATTTCATTACCATCTTTATCAATTGCCAAAGTATTCATGGTAAAGTCTCTTCGAAGCAAGTCTTCTTCTAAATTATCTATGTATTCTATTTTTTCTGGGTGTCTATTATCTTTGTAATTATATTCTTTTCTAAATGTTGTGATTTCAAATTTTATATTTTCAAAAATTATAGTTACTGATCCATATTCGGAACTATATATTATTTCTGAAAATATATTGTGCAGCTCCATGGGAGTCGCATCCGTACATATATCAACATCACTACTACTTCGTTTTAAATATAAATCTCTTGGATAACCACCTATAATATATGCTTTATAGCCAAAGCTACTAATTTTTTGTAGTAATTTTAGGGTAGTTTCGTACATTTAATCCTCCAATTTCCCATTAAAAAAAGGCGCAAAGCCTTAGTTTAATGCATCTTTTAATTTAGATCCAGCTTTAATAGAAACAGCATTTCTTGCAGGAATAGTAACAGTTTCACCAGTTCTTGGATTACGTCCTTTTCTTGCTTCTTTATGTTGTTTAGCAAAAGTACAGAAACCTGTTAGAGTTACTTTTCCTTCCTTTTTTAATCCTTCAACAATTCCGCCTAAAACTGCATCTAATGCTCTAGTAGCATCAGCTTTTGTCATACCAGTTTCTTCAGCAATATAGTTTACTAAATTTTGTTTTGTCATTTCTAAATACCTCCCTTGTTTTGTTAAGCTATCTTGCTTACACTTAAATAGTACCATTTTTGAAGGTAAAAATCAATATTTTTTAAGGTTTTTTTACATATTTTACTTATTTTTTTACAAATTTACTATCTTTATAACAGAATGTTTATTTGAGCAATAAAAAAGATAGCTTTAACTATCTATATAACTATTGCGAATAGATTATTTGAGCCTTTATTTACTAGTTTTGATAATGTCTGTTTTAGCTTATATCTAACCGATTCTGGCATTAATGATAGTTTGGCTTGTATTCCTTCTTTGACTATAACATCTAGGCTTCTTCCAAATATTTCACTTTTCCAAATATTTTCACTATCTGTTTCTTTATCTTTCATTAGATAATTTATCAGTTCTTTACTTTGTAATTCTGATCCGATAATTGGTTCAAATGTTGATTCTACATCTACTCTAAACATATGAATTGATGGGGCTACAGCTTTTAATTTAATTCCATATCTACTACCTTGCTTAATAATTTCAGGAGTTTCTAGTGTCATATCAGATAAAGTTGGTGAAGCTACTCCATAGCCAGTTGTCTTAACCATTTTTAAAGCTTCTTTTATTTGATCATATTCATTTTTAGCTTCATTATAATCTTGAAGTAGACTTAATAATTGTGATTTGTTATTTATTTCGACACCTATTATATCTTTTAGTACTTCATCGTATAAGTAATTTGGGGTTTTTAAAGTTACACTTATATCTCCTGTTGCTGTATCGACATTTGAAAGATAGGCTTTTTCTATATATTCACATTCTTCTAGTTTATTTGTAATAGTATCTACATCTCTTATTTTATCTATTGGTTCTATACTTTCTTTAATAATATCCATATAGGCTTTTTTTAATTTGTTATTTGGTTCTAAGCATGCTACCCAGTCAGCCATGTCAATATTTATTAAATTTACTGGGAATTCGTATAAAGCTTCCCTTAGTATATTGTAAGCATCTCTTTCACTCATATTATCAATGTTCATTGGCAAGACTGGGACTTTATATTCTTCTTTTAGGTTTTGCGCTAAATTTTCTGTTTCTGGAAGCATTGGATGGGTAGAATTTAAAATAATTATATAAGGTTTCCCTATTTCTTTTAGTTCCTCGGCCACTTTAGTTTCAGCTTCAATATAATCCTTTCTTTCGAATTCTCCTATCGATCCATCTGTTGTTATTAATATACCAATACTTGAATGGTCTTTTATAACCTTTTCAGTTCCTATTTCAGCTGCTTCAACAAACGGTATTGCTTCTTCATACCAGTATGACCTGTTTTCGTGATACCCTTTTGACTTTTTAAAAATTG
>CAZKKR010000039.1:0-8001 GCA_964553605.1 uncultured Muribaculaceae bacterium
ACAAAAAAATACTAGAAGGTGCCTGCGGCTATATACCTATCCTTTCTAGTATAATAAAGGATAAATATTCGTGTGAAATTAAAGCAATAAATAACAAAATTTTATTTCATAACTATAAAGGCGTTGAAACAGAGGAAAGAGACTTATTTAAATCATATGATCTATCAGAATTTGATTTAATAATCGGTTTTAGACCATGTGAAATAACTGAAACTATTATTCTCGAATGCTTTAAATATAAAAAGAATTTTGCTTTTTACTTATGTCCATGTGTGATTGAGCCACTAAATAAAAGTGATTATGTTAAAGAGACGTGGACATATGAAAAATGGCATAATTATATAATTAATCTCATAACTAGCAATATTAATTATGAATGTATAATTATTAAAAAACATTGTTTGGAAGATGATTGTCCAATTATTATTGCGAAATATTTAAACCAAGATAACAAAAAAGCCCAGTAATGGGTTTTTGTTATCTTATTTTTTTTTGATTAATTTAGATGAATTATATTTTATAGTGCCAGTTTCAATATTTAAATTTACATCTGCTTTTAAAATCTCATTGAAAGATCTATTATGTGAAATACTGATAATAGTTCCATTAAAAGATTCAATTACTTCTTCGAGCACTTGTATAGCCTCAGTATCTAGATGGTTTGTCGCTTCATCTAAAATTAATGTGTTTGTTTCATTGATGGCAAGTTTTGCTAGATTAACACGGGTTCTTTGCCCTGGTGATAGTGATGAAAAGGTCTTATCTTTATCATCATAATTAATGTGAAATTTGTTTAATATGTTAAAAAGCATACTTTTATCAGTATCTGTTCCTTTAGATAAATACTCATAAACTGAACAGTCGGTATCTTCTACATCTAAGCTATCTTGTGAAATATATCCTACTTTTACTTCATTTCCGATTGAAACAGTTCCACTTAAAGCTGGAATTTCCCCCAATAGTGTTTTAATGAATGTAGTTTTACCAGTCCCATTTTTCCCTTGAATGTTCAACCTTGTACCAAAAGGAATATCTATACTTACTGGTGGTGTAGAAAAGCACTCATAACCGCATATTAATTCAGATGTATAAATATCTCTATTTCCTTTTGAATCAGAATAATCAACACTAAAATCTATTTTTTCTTTCTTCCTAAATGATTTATCAATTTCTATTTTTTCTAATTCTCTAGCTAATCTCGAAGCTTTTGCTGCTGTTTTTTTTGTCCTTTCTTTTGAAAAATTTGCTGATAATTTATCATTATCGTTTTTCTTTTTTGATAGTCCTTTGTTAGTCCATTCTTTGGCTTCTTGTATAGATGTTTGAATTTTTCTTTGCTGTTCTTTGGCTTGTTCATATTTTTCTAATTCCCTATTATATTCATTTTCTTTATATAATAGATAGTCAGAATATGATAAGTTGTATTCTGTTATTTTTCCATCAGAAAGTTCGAATATTTTGTTTGTTATATTGTTTAAAAATGTCTCATCATGAGAAACAATAATCATTTCTCTTTCTAGTTTTTTAAGGTATGTTTCTAACCATTCTATAGCTTCTATATCTAAATTATTTGTTGGTTCATCTAATAATATGATATCGGAATTACTTAATAGTAAACTTGCTAGCAACACTTTGATTTTTTGGCCACCAGATAGTTCACCCACTTTACCATTCAAGTCAATATTCATATTAAGTCCATTCATGATTACTTCTAAGTTGGTTTCAAAATCATATCCGTCAAGTTTTAAGTAAGCATCTAAAACATCCCCATATTCTTCCATATTTTCTTCTGTCAAGTTTTCTTCGAGGCTATGAAGCTTATTTTCCAATTCTAAAAGGCCATTATCATCTTTAATATAATCTATTACTGTTAGATCATATTTGTCTCTTTCTATTTCCTGTCTTAATAGTTTAATTGTTTTACCATTTAAGTTTATTTTACCAGAGTCGGCCTTGCTTAAACCTGCTAAAACTTTAAGTAATGTGGATTTTCCTGTTCCGTTTTTTCCAACGAGTCCTACCTTATTACCATCAGTTAAGTTAAAACTAATATCGACAAGTAAATCTTTACTACCTATTGATTTGTTTAGATCTTTTACTATCATATCCATCACCACACTTTTTGCAATTATTATTTTTCTTCCATCTAATTATCTCTGTACTATAATTAGACATGTTTATCATTAATGAACAACCAATTAATTTTGTTTGATTAAAACCCACATAATAATTAATTATTTCTGATGAAACTATACTTGCTATTAAGCTACATAATGGGCCAAATGATGGCGCCAAATTAATATTATCCAGCATTTCTTCTGTATTTTCTTTATTAATGCATTCCAAGCAAGCTGTTTTTTTAGGAATAATGAAAGGTCCTACCATGCCAACATGTTCTGCAAATCCTGAAAAAATTACTGGTTTTGCATGTTTAACACAAATATTATTAATAAGTCTCCTTATTTTCCTTGCTGGTTTGTCTAAAGTGCATACGACAAAATCAGCGTTTTTGACATAGGAACTAGCGTCACTTTCTTTTAATATTTGTTTGTTAGTATTTTCGATTTTGCAATTAGGGTTTATAAGTTTTAATTTTTCTTTGAGGACGTCCGTTTTAAATTTACCTATGTCATTAATATAGTATGCTGTTTGCCTTATTAAATTAGAGCTTTCTACTTTATCATAATCAATAATGTGAAAATTTTCAAATCCTGCTCTTGCTAATAATTCTGCTACAATTGAACCAATTCCGCCAAGGCCTAAGATTAGTATTTTTTTATCCTTATATTTGTCAACGCTTTTTAGTTCATTAGATAGCATGTAGAAATACATATTCTGTCTATTATATTTTTCTGAAGAAATTAGTTTGTTATATTCATCTTCGGTTATTATAAATTTCTCATCTAGTAAATAATTTATAACTGTATCAAACTCTTCCTTCTTTACTGAAAATTTTTTGATTGCAATTTCTTTAAGATTTTCTTTATCTATAGGTTTTCTCATTTGGTTAAAAATTTCTGGAAATATATCTTCTTCATATTCTATCTCTTTTCCTGTTTCCGGAAAGTTGCCACACCTTATATTTTTGTTCTTTTTATCCCAATAGATTGGTTTTGTAGGATTTAACATTAATTTCATTATAATCTCTCCATAAGTGAATAGTAGCCCATAATAAATATGGGCTACTTTCAAACAATTAGCAGTTTTGATCTACGTGACAAGCAAATTTTACAGATTTTACTGCTTTAATTTTAATAGCCATATAAATTAAACCACCTTTCAACTTATCTATGCTTTCGATAAGTCGCTGTTATCTTATCATACTTTGTTAGCTAAGTCAATGGCTTTACTATAACTGGTGTCTTGTTTTCCGTTGATTTATATGTCAAAAAATATCCAAAAGAATATTTCTTCTTCAGGTACTGATAGTTTCATAAAATATTCTTCTTTTTCTTTTTTTATCCATATATTTCCCGGATTAGAAAAAAGTCGGTTAACGTCATCAAGATCAATTGTTGGTATTGAATTATCTGGCTTAAAAAAATCTATATAGCGGACCTTATCATTAACATTAACAAATTTATCATTAATTTTTTTTAATTCTTCTTTTGGCAAATTAAGCGATATTTCTATTTCATATTCTTTTTTATCTTTATCCACACCACTAAAAGTTAAGAGAAAATTTTGAGGATTTTCTTTACCCCAGGTAACATCAATTTTTCCTTCATATAAATCTTGGTTCTTATATAGAAACCCATATTTGAATTCTTTTAATTTTTTCATTTTTATCACCGTTTTTATTTTAACACTATAATTATTTTTTAACAATTATTTTCTATTTTTATGTAACATGTTATAATGATATCAGGAGGAAATATGAAAGAACCTATATTATATAAAATAACAAAACCAATTATTAATTTATTTATTAAAATTACTTTTAGACCTAAGTACATAGGACTTGAAAATATCCCTCATAATGGTAAATTTGTTTTAGCTGGAAATCATACTAATATATTAGATCCATTATTAATAATGTCTTCTACTAAGCATATAATACATTTTTTGGCTAAAGATTCATTATATAAAGGTTTTAAGGGATTTATATTTAAAAATATGGGTATTATTCCTGTTAATCGAAAAATTCATGATAAAGAGGCTTTAAGTAGTGCGATTAATTTTTTAAATAATGGCGCTAGCATTGGTATTTTCCCTGAGGGGACTATTAATAAAACTTCTGATATAATTATGCCTTTTAAGATAGGAGCAGTTAAAATGGCCTATGAAACTGATAGTTATATTGTTCCCTTTACTATTAAAGGAAAATTTAAAATATTTAATAATTTAAGGATTGAGTTTTTTAAACCTTATAAAATAAGTAGTGATAATTTAACTTTAGAAAATGAAAAATTAATGAGTATAATTAGTAACTCTTTGGAAGGCAGGTAATTATATGGGAATACTTGATATGAAATTTTTTCATTTTATCGGTATTAAAAAGAAACCAAAAGCACCGTGGAAAAAATTTTATCAAAAAAAGCATATGAATATAATTGTTCCTAATAAAAATATTTATGAATATTTTCGTGATCATGCACAAAAATATTTAGATAATACTGCGATTGAGTATTTTGGAACTAAAATTAGTTATAAAAAGTTTTTAGAAGATATTGATAATTGTTCTAAATCATTTAAAAGTTTAGGTGTTAGAAAAGGTGATGTTGTTTCAATAATATCTGCTAATGTGCCTGAAGCTTTAATTAGTTTTTATGCTTTAAATAAAATTGGAGCGGTTTGTAATATGCTTCATCCTTTATTAAGTGAAAATGAAATTAAAGATGTTTTAAACAAGTATTCTACTGCTATAGTAGTCGCTTTAGATATCACTTATTCTAAGCTTAAAAATATTATTAAAGACACTAGTGTTTATAAAACTGTTATTATTTTGGCTAAAGATTCAATGGGCTTTTTAATGAGGGCCGTCTATGATATTACACAAGGGCGTAAAGTTGAAAAACCTATAAATGATAATAATTATATATATTGGAAAGATTTTGTTAAATTAAATAATTATGAAATGGAAGATAAAATATATACTGGTAAAGATTTTCCGGCGGCCATTTTACAAAGTGGTGGTTCAACTGGTAAACCTAAGGGTATTGTTCTTTCAAATGGTAATTTTAATTCAGCAACTATTCAAGCTAAAATAGCGCTTCCTGATTTGGATAGTAATGATGTTATTTTAGGTATTATGCCGATATTTCATGGTTTTGGTTTAGAGGTAAGTATTAATGATGCTTTTTGTGTTGGAGCAAAAGTTGTTTTAATTCCTACTTTTAAGGCTTCTGAATTTCATAAATTACTTATTAAACATAAGCCTTCTGTTTTAGTTGGTGTTCCTACCCTATTTGAAGCGATGACTAATAATTCTAAAATGGAAGGGGTTAAACTAAATAGGTTGAAATACGTTATTGCTGGAGGAGATTCATTTAATAAGGCTAAAGTAAATAAAATAAATGATTTTTTACACGCACATGGAGCTAAAACTAATTTTACTCAAGGATTTGGTATGACTGAAGCTGTTGCTGCTGTTAGTTTTGATTTAAAATATGCCTCTCGTCCTGGTAGTATTGGTATTCCGTGGCCTGGAACTTATGTTAAGATCGTTAAGCCTGAAACTGATGAAGAAGTTCCTTATGGCACTGATGGAGAGATTTGTATAAGTGGTCCAACGGTTATGCTTGGATATTATGACGATGAGAAAGAAACCAACAATGCTTTGCGTATTCATAAAGATGGAAATATTTGGCTTCATTCTGGAGATATTGGGGTTATGGATAAAGATGGATTTATAACTTATAAACAAAGATTAAAAAGAATGATTATTTCATCTGGTTATAATGTCTACCCAAGTCAGATTGAAGAAGTTTTAGAAAAGCATCCGGCTGTTTTGGATTCATCGGTAATTGGTGTTCCCCACCCTTATAAAGTTGAAGTTGCGAAGGCATATATTGTCTTGAAAAAAGGTTTTCGTGATAATGAAAAATTACGTAGTGAATTAAAAGAGCTTTGTGAAAAAAATTTAGCTAAATACTCTATTCCTAAGGAATGGGAATTTAGAAAAAGCCTTCCTAAAACTATTGTTGGTAAAGTTGATTTTAAGAAATTACAAGAGGAAAATATGAGGATAAGAGAAAATGAAAAATAATTTTGGATACCGTTTATTAACGCCATTAATGCGCATATTATTTAGAATTTATTATAATCCTAAAATAATAAATAAGAACTATATTCCTAAAAAAGGAAGTATTGTTATTGCTTGTAATCATAAGCACCTATTTGATCAGTGTTTAACGATTATGGCTACTAAAAGACCAATTAATTACATGGCTAAGAAAGAATATTTTGAAGGTAAATTGGCTTGGTTTTTTAAATTTGTTGGATGCATTCCAGTTGATAGAAGCAGAAAGGATGAGAATGCTAAAGCAAAAGCTTTAGAGGTTTTAAATAATGATGGAGCTATAGGAATTTTTCCTGAAGGAACGCGTAACAGATTTAAGGATAAGGTCTTACTTGATTTTAAATTTGGAGCTGTTTCTTTAGCTCATAAAACTAATTCATTTGTTGTGCCTTGTGCAATTACTGGTGATTATAAATTTCGTAGTAAAAATTTAACTATTCAATATGGAAAGCCTTTTAAGGTAGATGATTTAGAAAAAGCTAATAAAAAACTTTATAATGAAATTAATAATTTATTAATGGATAATTTAAAGAAAACTAACAGAAAATTAGAAGATGAATTAGAGACACATAAAGTATAATAGATTTATTTCTATTATATTTTTTTACTCAACTTTTGGTTTAGTATATTCAACTTTCTTTTTATTGAATATCACTTATTTATTATTTAAAATGTTATTGGAGGTTGATTTATATGAAAAATAAAGTATTTATAACTATTATTTGTTTCCTTTTGGTAGGTCTTGCTTGTATTCTTATATTTTCAAACCCTGGTACTTTACCTAAACCAAAGGTTACTGGTGGTGAAAGAGGACAACTCGGAATTGACAAAAATATTAACGAGCAAACAATTGATAAATATCTTGGCAGAGATGATTCTGTATATAGGGATATGAGGATGCTTAAAGATCCAGGAAATTATGAAGCTATTGGTGGAGATTCATATTTGTCTGGTCTTGTTAAAGGTTTTGAAGTAGTACCATATCCATTGCTTACTGAGGTTAAGGGACTTCCTGAAGCTGTTGGTGATAGCTATACTGGTAAAACTTTATTCACACAAAACGAAGATGGAACTTATTCACCTAATTATAAAGAGTCTATGGCTTATTTAGAATATTATTTCCCTAAGGATAAATATATTTTCTTAATGTGCGGTGGCGGTGGTTATGCTGGCATGACTAAAAATTTACTTGTTTCTCTAGGCTGGGATGAAAGTAAAATATATAATGTCGGTGGTTACTGGTATTATAGTGGTAAAAACAATGTTGAAATTAAGAAAACTGATGGTGATAAAGTAACTTATGATTTTTGGAAGGTTAATTATCACGATATAGATTTTAGTAATATGACTGAGGTAGAATAATGTTTAAAAAAATTTTTGTTATTGCTTGTGTTTTAGTACTAACTGGTTGTTTTTTTAAACAAGACAAATTTTATTTAGATAATAGGTATTATAGTGATGGTAATTTTATTAGTATAAAGGCTACAGATTTTAAAAATGAGGGTAATTATGTTTTATATACTTATAACAGTTATTGTAATTTTCCTGTTCCTTGTGAGGATATTTTTAAAACTTTTATGGAAAAATATAATATAAATTTTATATCTATGCCTTTTGAAGAATTTAGAAAAACTAGTTTATATAAGAAAATAAAATATGCTCCTTCAATAATAATTGTTAAAGATGGTAAAATTATTTCTTATTTAGATGCTGATTCTGATGATGATACTGATAAATATCAAGACTCATCAAAATTCGAA
>CAZKKR010000040.1:0-7955 GCA_964553605.1 uncultured Muribaculaceae bacterium
ATAGATCTTTACAGCAAGAGATGATATTTATATTATCGATTTAGAAAAAACAGCTGAAGAAATTGAAGAAGCTTATGAAGCTTTAAAGGAAATAGCTGCAAATGGTGGAAAGGTTTTATTTGTTGGAACTAGAAAACAAGCATCAGAAGCAGTTAAAGAAGAAGCTTTAAGAAGTGAATCATATTATGTTAATGAAAGATGGTTAGGCGGAACACTTACAAACTTTAAGACTATTAGAAGAAGAGTAAAAAGATTAGAGCAAATTGAAAAGATGGAAAAAGATGGCATATTTGAATTACTTCCTAAAAAAGAAGTTATTCATATTAAAAAAGAATATGCTAAATTAGATAAGCTATTGTGTGGTATTAGAGATATGTATAAATTACCACAAGCTATGTTTATCGTAGATCCATCTAAAGAAGAAATCGCTATTAGAGAAGCTAGAAAATTAAATATTCCTGTATTTGGTATTGTAGATACTAACTGTGATCCAGATATGGTTGATTATGTAATTCCTGGTAATGATGATGCAATTAGAGCTGTAAAATTAATTACTGGAGTTATGAATAATGCAATTGTTGAAGCTAATGGCGGTAAACTTGTTGATTATGTAAGTGATGGCCGTAAAGAAGAAAAAGGCGAAGATATTATGCAAAAAGCTTTAGAAACGGTTAAGAAGAAAGAAGATAGAAAACCTAAGACTGAATTTAAATCTGATAAAAATAAAAATAGATCATCTGAAAAAGTAGAAACTAAAGAAGCTAAACCAAAAGTGGAGAAAGAAGAAGTTAAAGAAGAAGCTCCTAAGAAAGAAGTAAAAGCTAAAACTAAAAAAGCCGAAGTAGATTTATCTGCTAAAACTGTAGCTGAACTTCGTGAAATGGCTAAAGCTAAAGGAATAAAAGGAATTTCTACAATGAAAAAAGCTGAGCTTATTGAAGCTTTAAGTTAATAAATTAAGATGACTATATGTCATCTTTTTTAAATAAAAGGAGGAAAAGAATATGATTAGTGCAAGTTTAATAAAAGATTTGCGTGAAAAAACTGGAGCTGGAATGCTTGATTGTAAGAAGGCTTTAGAAGAAAACGGTGGCGATATTGATAAAGCTATTGATTGGCTTAGAGAAAAAGGTATTTCTAAAGCAGCAAAAAAAGCTGATAGAATTGCCGCAGAAGGTGTGGCTGCAATTTTAGTTGATGGAAATAATGCGGTTATACTAGAAATGAATGCTGAGACAGATTTTGTTGCTAAAAATGAAAAATTTCAAAATCTAGTTAAAACTATTTTAGAAACAATTATTAAAAGTGAAGCTAATACTTTAGAAGAGGCTTTAGAACTTTCTTGTGAAGAAGGAACCGTTAATGATTTAATAGTTGCTAAAACTGCTACTATTGGTGAAAAACTTTCTTTGAGAAGATTTGCTAGAGTAGTTAAAAAAGACGATGAAACATTTGGCGAATATATCCATATGGGTGGAAAAATTGCTGTTCTTATTGTAACCGAAGGAACTTCAGAGGAAGTAGCTAAGGATGTTGCTATGCATGCAGCGGCTATGAGACCAACTTATATAAGACCAGAAGATGTTCCTGCTTCTGAAGTTGATAAAGAAAAAGAAGTTTTAAAAGAACAAGCTATCAATGAAGGTAAACCTGCTGAAATTGCTGAAAAAATGGTTCAAGGAAGAGTTAAAAAATTCTTTAAAGAAATCTGCCTTGAAGAACAACAATTTGTTAAAGACGGAGACATTGATGTTAAAACTTATGTTAAAAATAATGGCGGTGTAATTAAGGAAATGTACCGTTTTGAAGTAGGCGAAGGTATGCAAAAAAGAGAAGAAAACTTTGCTGAAGAAGTTATGAAACAAATGAAATAAGTATCTTTATGATGCTTATTTTTTAAAGGAGTGAGTGTATGCAATTATTTGTTGTTGATACTAAAGCTAAAACTATGGAAGTGTTTGAAAATGAAAACCTTGTTAAAAAGATAGAAGATGTGTGGATTGGTAAAAATGGGGTTTCTACTTTTGATGATGCTGTAGAATTTGATGAAAAAACGCCTCTTGGATTATTTGATTTGGGTGTTTCTTTTGGTACTCATGATTTAAATATTGATTATCCTTATATAAAAATGGATGACGATAGTTATTGGGTAGATGATTATAAATCTATTCACTATAATTATTTTGTAGAAATCGGCGAAGATGTTGATAATTTTGGTTATCCTTATATTGTCAGTTTAAAAGAAAAAGACTTTGCTTCGGCTGAACACTTAATGGATTATATGCAGCAGTATGAATATGCGATTTTTATTGAATATAATGCAAATGGTCAAATAAATGAAGAAGGTATAGGCAATAATAAAGGCTCAGCAATATTTTTACATTGTCATGGTAATAAAGGATATACTGGTGGATGTGTAGCTATAAATAGGGAAGATATGTTTTGGATTATGAATTATATTGATAGAAGTAAAAAACCTAAAATTCACATAAAATAAAAGCATTTTTTGTAAATGCTTTTTACTTTGTTGTTTTTAATTTTAAAATATATTATAATGGTTATAGATAGAGAGGTATTGTAATGGAATATGCAAAATTAAAAATTCCTATGCATGTGGGCTTTATTGTTGATGGTAATGGCAGATGGGCTTTGGAAAGAGGTCTTTCTAGAAGTGAAGGGCATAAAGAAGGCTTTGTAAATCTCATGCGTTTACTTAAATATATTTATTCTAGAAATGTTAAATATGTAAGTGCTTATTTGTTTTCAACGGAAAATTTCAAACGTAGTAAAAAGGAAATAGATTTTATTATGGGACTTCTTACAGGAAAACTAAATGATATTTTGGAATTTTGTCATGATGAAAAGATAAGAGCTGTATTTTCGGGAAGAAGAGATAATCTTTCTTCAAAAATAGTGAAGACGATTGAAAAAATTGAAAAAGATACTAGTAAATATGAAGATAGAATTTTTAATATTTGTTTTAATTATGGTGGTCATTTAGAAATTATTGATGCTACTAAAAAAATAGTTTTAGATGCTAATCAAGGAATTATCGATATAAATAAATTGGATGAAGATACTTTTAGTAAGTATTTATATCAAGATTTGCCCCCTGTTGATTTAATGATTAGAACTAGTGGTGAACAAAGACTCAGCAATTTTATGTTATGGCAGTGTTCTTATGCAGAGTTTTATTTTCCGAAAGTTTATTTTCCTGATTTTGATGAAGATGAATTTGATAAAGCTATAATTGAATATACTAAAAGAGACAGAAGATTTGGAGGTATTTTATATGAAAAAAAGAGTGATTAGTGCTATTGTTGCACTTGCAATTGTTATTCCGTTAATTTGTATTGGTGGCAATCCATTTAATGTTGGGGTTTATGTAGTTAGCATGATAGCGTTAAAAGAGTTTTTGGATATGAAAGCGGTGAAAAAACCTTTACCAATTTTTATTCAATTAATCGCATATATTTTTATGACATTAATAATTTTAATTGATAAAAAATCAGGGATGTTTTTTAATTTAGATTACCGCGTTTTAACTTCTTTATTTATGGCATTTTTACTTCCTACAATTTTTTATCATGAGCGAACTAAATATAGTATTAATGATGCTTTTTATACTATAGGTGGACTTTTATTTTTAAGTATTTCGATGTCGCTTCTTATTTTAATTAGAGGTATTAGTTTAGAAATTTTAGTATTTTTACTATTGATTCCGATCTTTACAGATATATTTGCTTATATAGGTGGTATGCTTATTGGCAAGCATAAACTTTTAGAAGAAATTTCTCCTAAAAAAACAATTGAGGGTATGGTAGTCGGAACTTTAATGGGTGTTTTTGTTAGCGCGATGTATTATCATACTGTAATTGATGTGGAGTTTTCTAAATTTTGGTTGCTTGTTATATGTACATTTTTAAGTGTTCTAGGACAACTTGGCGATTTGGTTTTTTCAGCAATTAAAAGACACTTTGGTAAAAAAGATTTTTCTAATTTAATGCCAGGGCATGGCGGAATATTAGATAGATTAGATAGTGTTATATTTGTTATCTTAGGCTTTATGTTCTTTATAGGTTTAATGTAAGAAAGGGGATAATATGACGTTAGTTTATTTTATATTAATTTTAGGAATTATTATTTTGATTCATGAATTTGGCCACTATTTCTTTGCTAAAAGAGCAGGAATTTATGTTTATGAATTTTCAATTGGTATGGGTCCTAGAATATTTAAGTGGACTCGTGAAGGAGATGAAACTGAATATTCAATAAGACTAATTCCAATTGGTGGGTTTGTTCAAATGGCAGGTGAGGAAGTAGAAGATGATCCTGATGTGCCAAAAAGTAAAAAGTTTTTAAATAAGACTTTTGGTCAAAAATTTATGACTGTTATTGCGGGTATAATGAACAATTTTATTTTAGCAATCATTCTTCTATTTTTAATTGCTTTATTTAATGGAGCTCCACAAAACAAGGCGATTGTTGGAGAAGTAAGTAAAGACATGCCGGCTTATTCAGCTGGTCTTATGAAAGGCGATAGAATATTAAAAATAAATAATAAAAAAGCGGCTAGTTATGATATTTTTACTTTAGAACTTGCTGTTAGTTCTGGAAAATCAACGGTTTCTGAAAAAACAATCACTTTGGAAGTAGATCGTAATGGTGAAGTTAAAGAAGTGACTATAGAACCTAAAAAGGTAACCGAAGGTGGTAATGAGGTATATAGATATGGTTTTGCGATAAACGATGAAGTTAAAACAGGTTTTTTTGCCTCTTTGAAATATGCTTTTACAAAAACCTTAAGTTTACTTTATCAAATGGTTTTAACAATATTTTATTTAGTAACAGGAACTATTGGATTAAAATCTTTTTCTGGACCAGTTGGTATTTATAATATTGTTGGTCAAGCAGCTTCTTCTGGTTTTTGGTCTTTAGTTAGCTTGACAGCTTTACTTAGTATAAATGTTGGTTTTATAAATTTGCTTCCACTTCCAGCTTTTGATGGTGGCAGAATACTATTTATACTTATTGAAAAAATTTCTGGTAGGAAAGTTGATCCAAAACTTGAAAATACGATTCATTCTGTTGGATTTTTCTTACTTATGTTTCTTATGCTGTTAATAACTTACAATGACATAATACGACTTATAAAATGAAACTTTAAGTTTCTTTTATGCGTGGGTGGCGGAATGGTAGACGCGCTACTTTGAGGGGGTAGTGGAGAGATCCGTGTGAGTTCAAATCTCATTCCACGCACCATTATAGTTATTAACTTGTTGTTACATATAATATCAATTTTATTAATTGATATTTTTTTATATAAAAAAGACGAGTATACTCGTCTTAATTATTTTTATATTTTAAATTATCCATTATTGTTTTCATTAAATTATCTAATAAAATTGTAATTTGGTCATTTTGCAAATCGATAACACCAGGTTTTAATTGTTCCGTGGGCATATTGAATGGTCCTCCAGACAGACTCAGTTGATAAAAGTCATGCATTTTAGGTTCAACGAAAAAAGCACTAAATTGTCTTACAATCTTTTTTTCATTATTTATTTGGATTATCATATCACAGACATATATTTTAAAATTGAATGTACCATTATTATATTCTTTATGATAGATAAAACTATTGTCAACATTTTCATATCCGTTATTAATCATAAACTGTTTAGTTTTATTAATTACTAGGTTTATCCTTTGTTCGAATTGATCATCTTCAATATAGCCATCAGATACTAATTGTTCTACAAATCCTGATCCAGAGGCTAATAAAATAGTTTGGGGATTATTGTCATCCTCTACTTGAAAGCCATTTAGGACAGGAATAGATAATTGTTCAGCATGCATTCTATAATTTAGTATTTTTGACATGTTTATCGCTGTTTGTTGAATATTATTTTGATTATTTGAATTGTTATCCATATATATTACCTCCTAGTGTAATTATAACATACTTTTTATTTTTTAAAAAAATCAAGTTGATTTTTATGTATATATATATTATACTTAAAACAGAATAGATGATAGATTTGGTGGTGAGAAATATGCATATAAGAAGATTTATTTTATGTATATTTTTATTATTGATGTTTATACCTTGTTCTATAAAGGCAAAGGAATACTGTAGATTTGTAACAGATAATGGTAAAAAAATTGGTAGTGAAGTAATGTGTGGAACCGAACCATTTTATATTATTGAAAATAAAGATAACAAATTAAAATTGCTAGCAAAATATAATTTAAATGCCGGTGATAAAATTGATTATTTTCCTATTACAGAAAATCAGCCTGTTTATGATGGAACGGGTAATTCAGGACAGGCAGCAGAGGCATGTATGAATATTGCTACAGGCAAAGGATATCACCCATATTATGTTTACCCTATGCTTGAAGAGCGAGTAGAGCAAAATCAAGAAGTATTAACTGGTTGCAGAGTATACGAAATAATCAATGAGGGTGTAGTTCACCAAGATGCAAGGGCTGTTGGTACTAAATTAAATGGTGAAGGGAAATCCATTTTGCCATTATATGGTATTACATATATGAATCCGGAATGGGGTTATGATGCGACTATAAATAATATAGTTCATGAAAATGTGTATGATAGTAAAGGAGATTTAGTTTTGACAAATTCTTCTTTTGAAACTTATTTAAATAATTATAAGAGTGAATTAGAAAGACAAAAAATATCTGTAGAAAAAGTATCATTTATCACATTAAACCAAACATTAGAGTTTTTAAAAAACATTAGTGGAAAAGATGTTTTTGTAGAATTGAATTATCCAGAATGGAGTGAAGAGATAACAAAAGAAGATTACATTACTGGAAAAATGGATATAACAAAGTATGTTTCAAATGATTATAAATGGATATATGATAGATCTTATTGGTTAGGTAGTGGATTTAAAACTGAGGGAGGAAGATCGGATTTTAATGATTACTATATTTCCAATGAGGGAATGTTATGTGCTATTGGTAGAGGTGAATGTGGTTATTTACCATATCCGATTGGAAATGGTGTACGTCCATTGGTTACATTAACAGTTGATAATGTGTTATTTATAATTAGAACGAAAACTGATGGAAATGGTACGATTGAGGTTGTTGAAAGTGCTTATGGTGGAGATACGATAAGTTTTAAAACAGTTTCGAAAAGAGGATTAAAATTAACTGGACTTGTAGTTGTTGCTGATTCTGGTGAAAAAGTGGAATTCAGTGAAGAAGATATAAAACATGATGGAGATGGCATTTATAGTATAAGCACTAATAAATTTACAATGCCATATGATAATGTAACTATTGAAGCAAAATGGGGGATTGTTGTAAGTGTTCCAGATACTTTAAAAAATTTAAGTTTAGGAAGTAAAATTTTAATTATAGTAGTGATTTTAAGTCTGATAATTGAAATAAATATATATAGAAAAAAGAATTCTAAGATTTGATTTTTCTTTGTTTATTAATATAAAAGCTAGGAATTGTTTCCTGGCTTTTACATGTAAAAGTGTAAAGTGTAAAGAAAAATAAAAAAAATTTAAAAAAGGTGTTGCAATTTGTCATAATGTATGTTATATTAAAATTGCTTAATAGGATAAGGAGGCATAAGTACTTAAATATTTTAAATTACAAACTGTAAGAATATATATGTATTCTTAAGCTGGGTTTTTTAAAATATTTGTATTTATTAAAAAATTAAGATTACCTGTTTTTTAATAGCTAATCTTAAATAAAATTTATTATTTTATATAATAAGTTTTAAAAAAAATAAAATTTATCTATTTATAATAAATTTTAATAATTAATTTTATCTATTTTATATAGTAAAATTAAATTTATTAAATAAATTTATTATATTAATAATATATTTTATATATATTATTATATGTAGAAAATTTTATTAATTAAATTTATCTATTTATAATAAATTTTAATAATTAATTTTATCT
>CAZKKR010000041.1:0-7917 GCA_964553605.1 uncultured Muribaculaceae bacterium
ACAAGAAAAAAAGTGAAACATCTTTTTTGTGTTCACTTTTATCTTACAACTTCAATAAATATTAGTTCTTTTATTTTGAAAATATAAGTGATAAAATAAAAATGTGATGTGTATGAAAAAGATAATAAAAATAATTATTAGTTTGATATTAATCATAATAATTATCACAGTATCCTACAAATTATATATGAATTACCGAATAAAACACGCTAAAATAAAAGTAAAACTGATAGATAATTTAAATATTGAAGTATATAGTGATATTAAATTAAAAGATCTAATAAAAAGTATTAACGGAAAAATACTAACTAACAAAAAAATAAACACGAAAAAATTAGGCGAAAAAGAAATTACATTTAAATACATAAACGAAGAAAATCTAAAGATACCATATACTTTTAATATAAACATCGTAGATAGTGAAAAACCCTTAATAAGCTATCCAAAAAGTTTTACTTTTTACAAAAACACAAATATTAATTTAGAAAATAAATTCTTTTGTGGTGATAATTATGATGATAATCCAAAATGCGAAATTATTGGAGACTATAATTCAAATGAAATAGGAACATATGACTTAACATATAAAGCAACAGACTCCGAAGGGAATGAAGCTATAAATAATTTCAAAGTAAATATAATCGAAAAACAAAATAATAAAAAAGAAAATAAAATAACCGAGGCAAAACAAACATTATTTAGTGAAATAAAAGAAAAATATAATGATTACAATGTCGGTATCGATGTTTCCCATCATCAAGGAAATATTGATTATAAAAAAGTAAAAGAATCCGGAGTAGATTTTGTATTTATTAGAGTAGGTAGTCAAAAGGGAAAAAATGGAGAATACTATCTAGATAATAAATTTAAAGAAAACATAAAAGGATTTAATAAAGAAAAAATCCCAGTAGGAATATATTTCTTTTCCTACGCAGATAATAAAAGCGAAGCCAAAAAACAAGCAAAATGGGTCATAAAACAAATAAAAAAATACAAAATAGATTTACCTATAGTCTTTGACTGGGAAAATTGGTCAAATTATAAAGAATACAATTTAAGTTTCTATCATTTAACTGAAATGGCCACAACATTTACAAATGAGATAGAAAAAAGCGGATATAAAAGCATGCTCTATAGCAGTAAAAACTACTTAGAAAAAATATGGCAAAATCCTAAACAAAATATTTGGCTTGCTCACTACACAGACAAAACAGATTATAAAGGAAAATATAAAGTATGGCAAATATGTGAAGATGGAATAGTAGAGGGCATAAATGATAATAAAGTAGATATAGATATATTAATGGAAGGTTTTTAAACCTTCTTTTATTGTAATTACACTAAAAATAAGGTATAATCTAAATAGTATGGTGATGATATATGTATTTAAAAGAAATTAAGGCACAAGGTTTTAAATCATTTGCTGATAAAACAAATTTAGAATTTAATAAAGGTATTAACGGCGTTGTAGGGCCAAATGGTTCTGGAAAAAGTAACGTCGTAGATGCCATTAGATGGGTATTAGGAGAACAATCAGTAAAATCTCTACGTGGTGACGGAACAATGACAGACGTCATTTTTTCTGGTAGTAAATCAAGAAATCCTATGAACGTAGCGTCAGTTACAATCATCTTTAATAATGAAGATAAATATATGCCTCTAGCGTACGACGAAGTAGAAATAAAAAGAAGAGTATATAAAGATGGCACCAATGAATACTTTTTAAATGGCGAAAAAGTAAGATTAAAAGATATCACCAACCTTTTATTAGATACCGGTATTGCCAAAGAAAGTTTTAACATAATTTCCCAAGGTCAAATAGAAGCCATAATCAGCAGCAAGCCAGAAAATAGAAGAGTGATATTCGAAGAAGCATCCGGCGTTTTAAAATACAAAAGAAGAAAAGAAGAAGCTATAAGAAAACTAGATAAAACGCATGACAACAAAAACAGAATTAATGATATCATAAAAGAACTAGAAGAAAGAATAGAACCATTAAAAATCGAAAGCGAAAAAGCCTTAGAATATAATGATGCCAAAAGTAAATTAGAAAACCTAGATATTGCCTTAATAACTGAAGACATAACAAAATTAAACTTTGAATACAAAAATAGTAAAGAAAAATTAGAAACTTTAAATAATGAAGTTTTAGAAATGATGACAACCGCATCTTCAAATGAAGCAGAAATAGAAAAATATAAAACAAAGATAACTAAAATAGATGAAGAAATAAAAATAATGCAAACAAAGGTAATTGAATTAACTGAAACTTCAGAAAGTTTAAATAGCCGAAGGCAAATTATAAACGAAAGAAAAAAATATGAAGTAGAAGATACAAAGCTACATGATAATATTGTTAATTTGAAAGAACAAGAATTAAAATTAGTAAACGAAATAAATGGTTTAAATGAAGAAATAACATACATAAATAAGGAAATAGAAAATATAAAAGAAAAGAAAAATAGTGAAACAAAAGAAATAGAAAACATAAAAAAAGAAAAGCAAAATATTCAAAAAAATCTTACAGAATTAATAAGACAAAATCACAATCTAGAAATAAAAATAGAATCATTAAAAGATAGTATAGAAAATGGTGGATCACTACCACTACCAGTAAAAAGCGTCTTAAGTAACCCAAAATTAATTGGTATTCATAATACTATCGGAAACCTAATAGAAATAAATGAAGAATACACAGTAGCTATATCAACAGCCTTAGGTTATATGGTAAATAATATCGTAACGGATAATGAAAATAATGCTAAAGAAGCAATAAATTATTTAAAAAATATCGGAAGAGCAACATTCTTCCCATTAAATATTATAAAACCTAAAAACATAGATGATAATACATTAAATCAAATAAAAAACGAACAAGGATTTATAGATATTGCCAGTAACCTAGTAAAATATGAAAATATTTATAAAAATATTGTTTTAAACCAGTTAGGAAATATCATCGTTACTGATAACCTTAATAATGGAACAAAAATAGCTAAAAAAATAAACAATAAGTACAGAGTAGTAACCCTAGATGGCGAAATCATCCATGTCGGCGGATCAATGACCGGAGGAAAAATAGCCAAACAGCGAAATATCATATCAGATAAATATGATTTAGAAAATAGTTTAAAACAACAAGAAAAAAATCAAAATGAAATTAAAGAGCTAGAAAATAAAATAAATGAAATAGATTATACCATTAAAAATCATGAAGATAAAACATATTTATTTGATAAAGATATTTTACTGAAAAATGATGAAATAACAAATAAGACAAAACAAAAAGAAGAAAAAGAAAAGAAACAAAAAGAAATAAAAAATAACATTAGTGGCACCAAAAATATAATCAACGGCAATATATCAAAAGAAGAAGAAGAAATACTTAATAAGTATTACGCATCACTAAAAACAAAAGAAACCGCCATTAAAGAATTAGAAAATTTAATAAAAGAAAAAGAAAACTTAAATGAATCACTAGAAGAATATGAATTATCACTAAAAAAAGAAAATAGTACTTATAATTCTAAAACATATGAATTAAAAGAATTAGAAATATCAGTAAATAGATTAGATGTTAAATTAGATAATTTATTAAATACCTTAACAGAGAATTATTCAATGACCTACGATAAAGCCAAAGAAAATTATAAATTAGATATCGATTACAACAAAGCAAAAACAGAAGTGAATAAACTTAAAAAAATAGTAAAAGATTTAGGTATTGTAAATTTGGCTGCCCCTGAAGAATATAATACAGTAAAAGAAAGATATGAATTTTTAAGTAGTCAAATAGAAGATTTAAATAAAGCCGAGAACACTTTATTAGATATCATTGAAGAAATGGATAAAGTAATGATAAAAGAATTTAAAGAGAGCTTTAATAAAATAAATGAAAACTTTAAAGTAACATTCACTGAATTATTTAAAGGTGGTAAAGCCGAACTAAAATTAACTGAGCCAAATAACATATTAGAAACTGGCATAGAAATAATTGCCAGCCCACCAGGGAAAAAACTCAGCAGTATAAACCTTCTATCAGGTGGTGAAAAAACTTTAACAGCTATAAGCTTACTTTTCGCAATCATAAAATCTAAACCTTCACCATTCTGCGTTCTAGATGAGGTTGAAGCAGCATTAGATGAAGCAAATGTTGACAAATTTGGCAAATATCTACAAAATTTAAAAACAAAATCACAATTCATAATAATTACCCATAAAAAGAAAACCATGGAATATGCCGATATTTTATATGGTATTACCATGCAAGAATCCGGGGTAAGTAAACTTGTTTCAGTAAAATTAGAGGATATAAAATAATGTCCAATAAAGCTAAAATAGTAAGCACCGATTTAATATGCTTAGAATGTGGAACAATCATAACTATACAAAGAAAGCAAAATCACAAAAGAAAAATATCACATATAAAAGATCTATGGTGCTATGAATGCGAAAAAGTAACAAAACACTATGAAGTTCAAGACGTAGAAAGCTTCTTAGAAACTGAAACAAATTCAAATGAAAAACAAAAAATAAAAAAATTAATTAGAAAAAGAAAATAAGGCTAAAATATGCCTTATTTTACTTTATAAATATATTCTGATATAATTGACCAAGGTGATATAAATGTTACAAATAAAAAACTTAAGCTTAAGATTCGGAAAAAGAGTTTTATTCGAAAATGTAAATTTAGAATTTAAAGATAATAATTGCTACGGAGTAATAGGCGCAAATGGAGCCGGCAAATCAACGTTTTTAAAAATATTAACCGGAGAAATAGATTCAACAACTGGTGAAATAATAAAAGATAAAAGTGAAAGAATATCTTATCTAAAACAAGACCACAATCTATACAACGAGTACACCGTAATTGATACCGTAATTCAAGGAAATGAAAAACTCTACAGCATAATGAAAGAAAAAGAAGCTTTATATATGAAAGAGGATTTTACTGATAAAGATGGCATAAAAGTTGCCAAACTAGAAGATGAATTTGCTGCTTTAAATGGCTGGGAAGCTGAAAGTGAAGCTGCAATACTTTTAGCTGGCCTTGGTATAAATAATGACCTTCATTACCAAAAAATGCATGAATTAAAAGACAAGGATAAAGTAAAAGTTCTTCTCGCACAGGCTTTATTCGGAAATCCCGATATATTGCTATTAGATGAACCAACAAACGGCCTTGATATCAAAAGTAAAATATGGCTAGAAGAATTTTTATTAGAATATAAAGGTACAATAATAATAGTATCCCATGATAGACATTTTTTAAATAAAGTATGCACTTACATGGTAGATATAGATAGAGAAAGAATAAAACTTTGTGTTGGTAACTACGATTTTTGGTATCAGTCAAATGAATTAATGTTAAAACAGTTAAGAGATTCTAACAAGAAAAAAGAAGAAAAAATAAAAGAATTAGAAACCTTTATCGCTAGATTTTCCGCCAACGCTTCAAAATCAAAACAAGCAACATCAAGAAAAAAACTACTAGAAAAAATCACCATAGATGAATTAAAACCTTCAACCAGAAAATACCCATACATAAATTTTGATACACCAAACAGATTAGGAAAACAAGTAATATCATTAACCAATATAAATGTAATTTCAAATGGTAAAGAAATACTAAAAAACATTAGAATACATATAAATCAAGACGATAAAATAGCTTTAATAGGAGAAAATGAAATAGCTAAAACTGCCTTACTAAAACTACTAACTGGTGAAATAACTCCTGATAGCGGTGAGATTAAAATAGGAACAACCGTAAAAATATCATATTTTCCAAAAAATCACGACAATTATTTTAAAGGAAATGACAATCTAATTGAATGGTTAAGAAAATACTCTGAAAATAAAGAAGATGCCTTCATAAGAGGTTTTTTAGGAAGAATGTTATTTTCCGGAGAAGAATCATTAAAATCTATTTCTGTCCTATCAGGAGGAGAAAAAGTAAGATGCATGTTTGCCAAAATGATGCTAAATGAAGGAAATGTCCTTCTACTAGATGAACCGACAAATCATCTTGATATAGAATCTATAACATCTTTAAATAATGGATTAAAAAAATTTAATGGACCTATTATTTTTTCAAGTTATGATACTGAACTTATAAATACCCTTGCTAATAGAATAATCTATATTAAAGAAGATGGAACATATATAGATAAACAAATGACATATGAAGAATATTTAGAAAAATATGAAAAATAAAAAACGCCAAAAGCGTTTTTTTAAATTAATCTAATCTCATTTTCATTAAAAAATGGTCTTTTCTTATTAATTTTATCATAAAACAAAATTCCATCTAAATGATCAACTTCATGCTGCATCGCCACAGATAAATCCTCACGGGCTCTAATTGAAATTTTGTTACCGTCAGGGTCATAACCAGTTATCGTAATTCTCGCATATCTAGGTACATGACCTTCTATCTCGCGGTTAACACTTAAACATCCTTCACCAGTTTCTAGTGCCACCATTTCCTCAGAATGACTTATTATTTTAGGGTTAACAATAACATAATTTTTAAATTTACCTTCCTCATATTCGTGAACAATAATGATTATTCTTTTAAGTAATCCAAGCTGCGGGAAAGCTAAACCCATACCAGGACGCAAATCATATTTTTCAGCATATTTTTCAATCTGACTATATTTTAAATGGGTAATAATTTGATTAATAATATCTTTATCTTCCTTGGATAAAGGAAGCTCAACATCTTTACTAATTTGTCGCAAAATCTTATGTGAGTCATCTAAAATATCTAAAGGTTTAAACATAATATACCTCCTTAAATAATTTTAACATATAAAAACAAAAAAATCTTAAATAAATAAGATTTTTTCAATTATTTACATAAATAAACAAGCATATTATATACATAAAAACAAAAGAAGTCAAATTTATTCATCACCGTAATTAACATGCATAACATGTGTAAAATAATGATCACCAACACGATCACTACCACCAGGGCCAACCTGATCATGACTAACCGTAGCTGTATCAACATTCATAGTAGTAATATTCATGCCATCTCCAGAATATGAAGTATGAACTGCCGTAATTTCATGAGTTTCATAGTTCACATCAACCACAATACCAATATGGCCAAAATTAGTACTATCACTAATTAAAACAAAATCACCAGGACGCGTATTACCTAAACAATCAGAATTTAATGTTTCTATATTTGATGCATTCCATGCACCATCATAATTTACACCATAAGTACTAACATATTCAGAAACAATACCATTATCACCAGCAATAGGTAACCCTGCGTTCATAAAACACCAATTTACAAAACCTGAACAATCTAGAGTACGATTTCCTTGTTCACCATTGCCATAATCAACAATGTCATTAATCCAATGAAGTCCAGTTAAATCAGTTCCATCATGACCACAAGAATGAGCTAAAACATAAGGAAGTTGTGGAAACTCCGAAGCCATAAAGATTGTTAAATTAACAATCGCCTCACGCCTAGATGACGCATTAGCAACAATTTCATTAATTCTAGCCTCGTAAGCTAAAAGTTCTTCCTCAGTAATTGATGAAAAATCAATAGGACTAGATAAATCTCCAAGCTGCGGAATAGAATAAAATTCCTCAAAAGTAGAAGCAATACTATCAACAATTGAAGATAAATTATTATTTGGAACCGAACCAGATAAATAATCATTACTATCAAATTTATTAATATCTAAACTAGTAGAAATTGGCTTTATTCCAGACATATCATCACCAATATAATTTTAACAGATAAAAAAGTTATTTGCAAATGTTAAAAGAAAAAGTAATAAAATACAAAAATATAGTATAAGAAAAAAAAGAAAACTATCCAATATAATTATTGACATTTATTGACATTTTTTTCACCATGCGATATACTGGAATAGTAAAGTAGGA
>CAZKKR010000042.1:0-7509 GCA_964553605.1 uncultured Muribaculaceae bacterium
ACAAGAATAAATGCTGCATGCAGACTAAATGAAATTAGTTATTCTAAATTTATTGATGGTTTAAATAAAGCTGGTATTGAAATAAATAGAAAAATGCTTGCTGAGATAGCTATTGATGATGCAAATGCTTTTGCAGAATTAGTAAAAGCTTCTAAAGCTGCTTTAGAAGGTAAAACTTATGAAACTAAAGCTACTAAAGAAGTAAAGGAAACTAAAACTGAAACTAAAGTAGCTAAAAAAGAAACTAAAGCAGAGACTAAAAAAGAAGCTAAAGCAGAAACTAAAAAAGAAGCTAAAGAAGATCTTACTAAATTAACTGTTGCAGAACTTAAAAAGCTTGCAAAAGAAAAAGATATTGCAGGTTATTCTACTATGAAAAAAGCAGAACTTATTGACGCTTTAAAATAAGGACGTATTCCTTATTTTTTGTGATTGGAGTTTATTATGAAAAATTTATATATTGATTTTGATGGGGTTATTTGTAATACTATTGAAATTACATATAAGATGCTTGCCGATGAGGGCATTGATATTAAAGAACAAGATAAGGTTTCAGAGTTTTATAAAAACTTAGATTGGAAACATGTTTTGGATATATGTGACATTATTAATGATGGAATGAATAATATTGAAAAAATTATGAAAAGTGGTAAATTTAATGTTGCTATTTTAACTCATGTGAGTTCAATTAATGAAGTTGTCGCAAAAGTAAACTATATTAGAAAATATCTTAAAGATGTAACAATTATTCCTGTTCCTAAGGCAATATCTAAAACGCAAATGATTAATTCAAGATTCTCTATTTTAGTAGATGACTATCCAGGAAATTTAAATGAATGGAAAGAAGCTGGAGGAATTGGAGTAAGGTTTGATTTAGATATGGATGGTAAAGGATTTTTGGTAATAGATCATTTAGATGAGCTATTAAATCTTTTTTAAAAGTATATAGGAGGAAAATTTATGAGTAAAAATGAAAAAGAAATTAAAATTAAAATTGAAGGTAAAGAGTGGGATGAATTATTAGATAAAGCTTTTGTTAAAAGAAATAAGAAAGTTAAAATAGACGGGTTTAGACCTGGCAAAGCCCCAAAAGATATATTTTTAAAAAAATATGGTAAAGAATCTTTATATATGGATGCTGCAGATTTAGCTGCTGATAAAGCATATATGAAAATGCTTGAAGAAAACAAAGATGTTGTGGAAAAATTAGTAGCTAGACCTGATATGGTTGTAGAGGCTATTGATGATAAGGGAATTAGTTTCAAGTTTACTTTAACTTTAAGACCTGAAGTAAAGCTTGGTAAGTATAAAGATTTAGGTATTAAAAAAGAAAAAGCCAAAGTTTCTAAAGAAGAAATAGAAGATTCAGTAAACCATATGCGTCAAAGATATGCTGAAGATGTTATTAAAGAAGATAAAATTGCTGATGGTGATATAGCTGTTATTAATTTTGAAGGTTTTGTTGGAAAGAAAGCTTTTGAAGGTGGTAAGGGTGAAAATTATTCCCTTAAAATCGGCAGTGGAACTTTTATTCCTGGTTTTGAAGAACAATTAATTGGCCTTTCTAAGGGTGACAAAAAAGATGTTGAAGTTACTTTCCCTAAGGATTATCATGCTGAAGATTTAAAGGGTAAAAAAGCTACATTTAAAGTTGAAGTTCTTGAAGTTAAAGAAGTAAATATTCCAGAGCTTGATGATGATTTCTTTGCTGATTTAGGAATGGAAGGTATTACTAATGAAGAAGAATTAAAAGCTCAAATTTCTGAAAATATTATGGCTCGTAAAGAAATGGAAAGTGAAAATAAGTATTTTGATGATTTGCTTGAAGCTGCAGCTAAAAACACAAAAGTTGATATTCCAGATGCTATGATAAATGATGAACTTGATCGTATGCTTAAAGAATATGAACAAAATTTAAAGATGCAAGGAATTTCGTTAGAACAGTTTTATCAATTTACAAGTTCTAATGAAGAAGCTTTAAAAGATCAAATGAGAGAAGAAGCTAATAAACGTGTTACTTATAGATTAATGCTTGAAGAAATTGCTAAAGAAGAAAAAATAGAGATAACTGATAAGGAAGCCAAAGAAGAAGTTAAGAAACTTTCTGAAAAATATCAAATGAAAGAAGAAGAATTTTTAATGAATTTCGGTGGTCTTGATTTAGTTAAATATGATCTTAAAATGCGTAAAGCGATGGATGTTTTAAAAGGTTAAAAATATATTTTAACCTTTTTTTGCGCTTATTATCGTGTTATAATTATTTTGGTGATAATGTGATGCGAAATAAGCGAATCAGAGAATTAGAAAACTATTATGATGAGTGCTTTGAGACGATTAACAAGCTTTCTAATGCTATTAGTTTGTATGAAAAATCTTATAAAAAGCTTGTTAGCCTTTACAAATATTATGGTAGTGAGGACTATTTTAAGGATGTTGATGATTCAAATAAAGGGCTGTTTGCGGATTTGAAATGCGGAATTTTATCAGAAGATGCAATATATGATTTACTTGTTAATAATCATGATCTAGCTATTAGGATGTTAAAATTAGGAACTAAAATAGAAGAAGATTTTTAAAATGTGTTATAATTTATTATGGTTGTTGGTGATTTTATGGTAAAAAAGAAAAAAAGAAAAATGAAAAAAAGTGCAAAATTATTAATCGTTTTTTTGGCGTTTTTATTAGGAATTATGGCTTTTTTGTTTTTTGAAAATGATTCAACTAATTTTAATGTAAAAGTGCATGAAGTGTTTGATGAAATAATTAAAAACACTAAAAAATATAAAAATTGTGTAACGGATCCTAAAGAATTTACAGTTAATGATTTTGGTGAAGAATTAAAAAACAAAGAAAATGAATTAAAGAAATATTTTAATACGAATGCTAATTTTACTTATGTGGATTTAGAAACGGATTATACTTTTGATAAAAGTGGAAGTAGTGAAAGCTATGCGGCTTCTGTTAATAAATTTCCAGCAGTATTTTATGCCTATCATTTAGCGGATGATGGAAAGTTAGATTTAAACAAAGAATTAAAATATACTTCGAATTATACGCATGGAGGAAGCGGCATAATTCAAAAAGAAAAAGTTGGGACTAAGTATACAATCGACAAGCTTTTAGAGTATGCAATAAAGTATAGTGATAATATAGCTTATTTTATGATTTTGGATCAAATAGGTGGTACAAGTAAAGTTAAAGAATATTGGAAAAGTTTAGGAGTTAATATAACTTATACGGATAAATTTGGTAATTTATCAACTAACTTAGGGGCAAGTTATTTAAAAGAAGCTTATAAGTATTTTTTAAGTGGTAAAGAAAATGCGAAAAAGCTATATAATAATATGAAAGTTTCTGACAACTTAGATTTTATTAAAAATGAAGGAGTAAACTATGATTTTCTTCATAAATATGGTTGGTATGAATCATATTATAATGATATTTCTATTGTTATGAGTGAACATCCTTATATTTTAACTATAACTAGTACTAAGGGTTTTAATAATAATACTAAAAACTATTTTTTAAAGGCTCATAGTTTAGCTTCAGAATTTAATAGTGAATATTATAAAGAGAAAAGTGAATACTGCATTCAAAAAGTTTATTAATTATGATGATATTGAGAATTATGAAAAAATTAGATGGAAAAAGAGGAAACATAATTATAAGTGATTTATTCACTTTTTTTTAATACGTGATATAATTGATATATGAAGAAAAATATGTATGCTGATATTTTAGTTGAAATCAATATGCTTGAAAAAACTTTTACTTATAAAATTCCTTTAGGGGTTAATGCCGAAGTAGGAATGAGGGCGTTAGTTCCTTTTGGAAACAGAAAAGTAGAAGGTTTTATTATGCGTGTTTATGAAGCTGATGGCTTTGAATATGAGGTTAAAGAAATTATTTCTTTAGTTGATGATTATCCAGTTATCAATAAGGAAATGTTAAATCTTGGTAAATATATAAGTAATAAATATCTATCAACTTTGATTTCAGCATATCAAACGATGCTTCCAAAAGCTTTGAAAGCTAAAAATAAAATTAATATTAATAAAAAGTATAATATTTATTTGGAGGCTGTTCATGGTGATAATATAAAAACTATAAAACAAAAAGAAATATATGATTTTGTAAAAAGTAAAGGCTTAGTTTTAAAAAGTGAAATTTCATCAAAATCAATTTTAAAGGTTTTGCTCGATAATGGTAATTTAAAAGAGGTAAAAAAAGAAGTTTATAGGTTAGATGAAAAGGTTATTAAAAAAACTTTAGATTATGCTCTTACTAATGAACAGAAGAGCGTTTTGAATGATATTTCTTTTGAAAAATTTATTCCTTATTTACTTCATGGGGTAACTGGTAGTGGCAAAACTTTAGTATATATAAAACTTATTGAAAAAGTCCTTAGTGAAGGAAAAGAGGCTATACTTTTAGTTCCGGAAATAAGTTTAACTCCGCAGGTAGTAAATATTTTTAAAAGTCATTTTGGTAAAGTGGTGGCTATTTTACATAGTGGTCTTTCAGATGGAGAAAAATATGATGAATGGCGAAAGATTGAAAGAGGTGAGGTTTCTATTGCGATAGGAGCCAGAAGCGCTATATTTGCCCCTTTTACAAATATAGGTATAATCATAATTGATGAAGAACATTCGGTAACTTATAAACAGGAAAACATGCCGATGTATAACGCTATTGATATAGCTCTTCATAGGGGTAAAACATATAACTGTCCAGTAATATTGGGTAGTGCAACACCGAGCATTGAAAGTTATACTAGAGCAAAATTGGGTGTTTATAAACTTTTGGAATTAAAAGATAGAGTTAATAAGAATATGCCAACTGTGACTTTGGTTGATATGAAAGATGAATTTAAGAAAGGTAATAGAATTTTTTCAGAATTAGTTATATCAAAAATAAATGATAGATTACTTAAGAATGAACAGATTATTGTATTTCTTAACAGGAGGGGATTTTCAACAGTAATCACATGTAAAGAATGTGGTTTTACACATAAATGTCCAAACTGTGATATACCTCTTACTTATCATAAAAATGGCAATATTATGAAGTGCCATTACTGTGATTATAAAGTCCCTAAACTACTTAAATGTCCAAATTGTCACAGTAAAAATATTAATTCTTTTGGTATGGGCACAGAAAAACTAGAGGAATTAATTAGTAATACTTTTCCTTTGGCGAAAGTTGTTAGAATGGATATTGATACTACACGAAAGAAAAATGCTCATAAAAATATTATAGATGATTTTAAAAATGAGAAATATAATGTACTAGTTGGAACGCAAATGATTTCTAAGGGACTTGATTTTCCTAAGGTAACTTTAGTTGTTGTTATAAATGGTGATGCATCACTTAATATTCCTGATTTTAGGAGTGCTGAAAGGACTTATGCATTACTTAGTCAAGTTTCTGGAAGAGCTGGAAGAGCAGATATTCCAGGGGAAGTTATTATACAGGGTTTTAATATGTCTCATTATAGTATTGTTGCTGCTCAAAAAAATGATTATATTAGTTTTTATAATGAGGAGATGAAAATTAGAAAAGTTTTAAAATATCCACCTTATTATAATCTTTGTTTGATTAAAGTTAGTGGCCCTAATTCAGAAAAAGTTTTAGAGGAAGCTGACAAGATTTCAATATATTTAAAAAATAATATTAAGGGAATTGTTTTAGGGCCAAGTTTTGCTAATATACCTAAACTTAATAATATTTATTATATTCAAATCATTATTAAATATAAAAATACGAAGGATATAATAGATAGCTTATTATTTGTTAAAAATATGTATACGAAAAATAAGGTAAAAGTTTTAATTGATTTAAATCCGATAAAAATGTAGTTAATTTGATTTAAATATGATAAAATGTTAGTGGGTGAGAGTATGAATTTAGATGACATTGAAATAAAAAAAGATCCAGTAATTATTTTTATGGGAACACCAGAATTCAGCAAACCAGTTCTTGAAGGATTAATAGATAAATATAAAATAAGAGCTGTTGTCACACAGCCTGATAGACCGGTTGGAAGAAATGGAGAAATTAAGTGTTCTCCAATAAAAGAAGTAGCTTTAAAAAACAACATTTTATGTTTACAGCCAGAAAAAATAAGAAGTGCTTTACAGGAAATAAATGAACTAGAACCAGATTTAATAATAACATGTGCTTATGGACAAATTTTGCCACTTGAATTATTGTTGATTCCAAAGTTAGGATGTATTAATGTACATGCTTCACTTCTTCCCAAGTTAAGAGGCGGAGCACCTATTCATCATGCCATAATCGATGGTTATACGGAAACTGGTGTAACTATTATGTACATGGCTGAAGGTATGGATAGTGGTGATATTATTAGCCAGCGAAAAATTGATATTTTGGATGAAGATACAGCAGCAACATTACATGATAAATTATCGGTTATTGGTAGAGATTTATTACTTGATACTTTGCCTAGTATTTTAGATGGCACTAATAGTAGAACTGTTCAAGATGAATCAGAAGTTACATATGGTTTTAACATTAAAAGAGAAGATGAGAAGATAGATTTTAATAAAACAGGAAAGAAGATAGTAAATCAAGTTAGAGGTCTTAATTCTTGGCCGGGAGCTTACTGCACATTAGATGGCAAAATTATGAAAGTATGGGAATGTTATAGAACAGATGAGCATTATGATCAAAAATTGCCGGGTGAGATAACTAATATTTATAGTGATGGCTTTGGAGTTAAGGTTTCTAATGGTGAAGTTGTATTTACGGTTATTCAGCCTGAAGGAAAGAAAAAAATGCGTGCCATAGATTTTATTAATGGCTATAATGAAAAATTAATAGGAAAGATATTGATGTAATATGTTTAAAAAAATAAAAGAATCAGAGGCTTATAAAAAATATAAAGAATTGAGAGCTAATCCGCAAACTAGTGCGATTATGTCATTAGGGGTATGGTTACTGCTTTTTGGAATAATTATTTTATTTACACGAGGGCTTACTTCTAATAGTTATTCTAGTGTTAAAGAAAGCACGGTTAATACCAGAATAAATAGTTATGAGTATACTTATAAAAACGATGACATTACTATTTTTGGACAAAGTTATAATAACAAACAAGTATTTACTATATTAAACAATAAATACTATTACGATGGTGAAAATACATATATTATAAACGGAAATGAAAATACGGTTATTCCAAATTTTGATTTAAGTATTTTAAAAATAACACCATCATTTGTTGAAGAACTTACAAATAATTTAAACTCAACACAAGTAGGAGACGCTAAACAATACTTAGTTCCACTTACTAATTTTATAAATTTATATGAAATAGATACAGCAGTTGACTTAAGCTTAGCTAGTAATTATAATGTAATTATTCAGAAGTTTTATAAAAATGCGAGTTTATATAAAATAGATGTTGATTTAGGTAATTATTATAGTATAAATAATATGAAGAATAGTGGAAAGTTAAGTATTTATTTATACAATGTAAATAAGCTT
>CAZKKR010000043.1:0-6912 GCA_964553605.1 uncultured Muribaculaceae bacterium
TTGTATTTTATGTGAATCTAATTTTCTTTCAATACTATTAATGTTTGTTTCAACTTTACTAAATTTAGCAATAATTTTTCTTATTTGCTTTTCAAGTGAACTAAACAATCCAGGTTTAATATTTGCATTAATATCAGAATCAAAAGATTTGATTTCTGAAGTTAAATCAGCAAGTAGTGTTCCTACTTCACCTAAATTTTTAGTTTTAACATTATTAAGTACTTCATCTGAAAATTGTGTGATTTTGGTTTGTGCAGGAGAACCAAAAGTGATAATTTCATTAGTACTATTTACATCAATTTTAGAAGTAAATTCATCAATTGCCGCCTTTTCTTCTTTTGTAAGTTTGTTATAATCTAAAGTTTTTTCAACTTTAGCTTCAGTAATTTCTTTACCTTCTTCAACTAGGCCTTTAACCTCAGCTAAATCCAAAGTATCAATTGTTTTAAGTTCTAATTTTCCCATATCTTCACCTCTAATTTTTTAAACTTTCTATCATTTTTTCATATATATTCATCTTTAAGCTTGATACTGCACCATCAATGCTTTGAGGAATACCCTTAACAATAACTTTAGAAACATCGTAGTTTCCACCAGTAACCCCTGTTCTAAATCCATATTTTTCCCAGGCAAGCTCTTGCACTTCTTTATTTTCAAACACATTATAATAAATATTACCATTATCTGACAAAGACGCTATACAATGTGAATTCCAAATTGTTGGACTAGGATATAAAATCCTAACCTTATCTTTAACACTGTTATAGCCCTCAGGATCATTATTCGCAAAATCTATTATACTCTTTTCATAATCAACTATCATTGGTTTTGCCCCAACACCAGTTTTTAAATAAAGTTGAAATAAATCAGCAGGTGTATTATTCATATACCCTGATTTTTTATAAAATTCTTTTAATTTAGGTAAAATCTCACCGATGTTTTCATCATCAACTTTACCGCCACCCATTATTGAAGCTAAGAGACCATAATAAGTAGCTCCTGGGCTAGAAGTAACGGGATCGGTTGAGTCAATATTTATTTTACCATATAAATCAAGTCCTAAATCTTTCCAAGATTTTCCTTCCAATATATAATTTAATAATTTATTCATATCAGTGATAAAATAAACACCATCTTTGTTAGTAACAATGCCTTCTTTAATTAAAGCATCAGTAACTGTATCCCAGCTATATATAACAACTGGTGTGTTTAAAGTTAAGCTTCCTTTTTCCACAGTATATCTTTTTGCTTCACCCTTTTCAGCATTAGGAGCTAATTTATAATAATCATAAAATCTTTGATCAGAGAAAAATATAAAATCATAATTTGTCCCATCTTCTCTTACTACATCATTAACAATAAGTTTTCCATTACTCCAAGTATCATTAACAACATTAATTTTAAATTTTTTATGAAGTATTTTTATAAAGTCTTCATCAGCAAGCAAATTCTCCTTGCCGCCACCAACAGCTCCATACACGGTTTTTAAATTACCTCCAGTAACACTTGTTGTTATCATATTTTTAACACCAATCACTAATAATATTAATACTAAAAATACAAGTACACCTATTCCAAATTTCTTAGTGTTCATCTTTTTCACCATCCTTCCTTATCGTCTCTCCAAGTAAACCATCAGACTTTAAAACTGATTCAAAAACTTTCATTTCCGCATCTATGTCAACCATATCCGTACTATATAAATTATTTAATTGCATATTAAATGCGCTTTTTATATTTGTAAGTAAATTAATAATTCTTGTTTTAAAATCTTTAACTTCCTTACTAGTTAGTTTTTCATTTTCTATTTCTTCATACTTTTTCATTATTTTTAAAGTTATCGGTAAATAATAATTCAAAAAATTTGTGGCCTGACTAATTTTTTCTGGTGTTTTTTCTAATCTATTAATTATTTTCTCAGATGTCTTAGTTATCTCCACGACATCTTTTTTTATTGCCTCATCATCAACCATTTTTGTAAGATGCTTTAATGATTCTAAATAACCAATATTTTCTTCTAAAAGTTTCTTATAAACACCTAAATTCTTTTTCCCAAGTTTATCCAGTTCACTTTCTTTAGTAGCTAAAGCTGAAGCTCCAAAAGCTGCTGCCCCAACTACAAGTGATGGTATAATTCCAAAATTTAAAGCCAAGTAAGGTACTGCAAAAAATACTCCTCCAATAGCGCCTGATAAAATATACTTACTATTCATTAGTTATAACCCCTAACTTCTTTAAATGCTAAAAGTAAATTATTTCTACCATCAAAAACTTTACCATTAGCTATTTCCGTTATCTCTTCAAGTTGATATCTTTGAGCTGAACCAAACATTATTGCATAAACTGGAATTTCATTTTTAAGATTCTTATAAGCACTTTTATAATTGTAAAAACTGCCACTATTTCCTTCACCATCAGTCATTAATATAACCGACAAATTATATTCATTAGGATTATCATTAGAAAGAATCTTTAAAGCTTTAACAACTGGATCATATAAATTAGTAGCGCCACCAGGTTCAGATATTTTAATATTTGAAATAAGTTTTTCGGTATCAGTCCCACTTTCCGTACTGAAAATATTCAATATCTTACTTTCAAAAGTAATAACATCAATTTTATCATTTTTAGAAAATTGAACTAAATTATTGGCCGCCTTTTCTTCAGTTAATATATAATCCATAGCCTTCACTAACTGCGCATTACCTTCACCATACATGCTTCCGGAAAAATCTAAGCAAAACACTGTATGCGTTGGTTTTCTAAATTCTGTTTGATATAAAATTAAAGCATTCTTTATTATTGCTGAAGAAGGATACTTAATTGGTGAAACATACTTAGAAGTATCAATTCCCCAATCTTTATTAAATACTTCTTTTGAAGCTTTACTATTAACTCCACCATACCATGTTCTTCTACCATAATTTTCTAATGTTTTTTGAACATCTTTACTTAATATATATTTTTGAAAATCTAAGAAAATTTCCTCATCTTCATCACTTCCGTTGTTCACATAAGCAAGTGGCGAATCTGATATTGTAACTCCATCAACAGGATATATAATATAATATGGTTCTTTACCTTCTTTAGTAAGTTCTTTATTCAAACTAATTAATGATGATTCATAAGAGATTGCTGCATCATAGTCACCTTTTTTCAAAGCTTCTTCTAAAAATTCATCACTACCACTAGTTCGCGTAACTCCGTTTAAAAGATCTTTGATATCAGAAATTAATTGTTCATCTTTCAAATGTTCTTCGGTTAAAACTTCAGGATTGCCAGCTAGTGTTTGTAAAAATCCTAAATAAGCTGAAGCTCCTGTATTAGTTTGCGTAGCCGATGACATGACAAATTTTAAGTCACCATCTTTAATTGCCTTTAAAATATCTTTAGTATAAACTTCTTTATCTATAAAGCCTAATTTTTCAGCAACTGATTTTTTTATGCCAAAAACTACTGGATTTATAAAAGTTGACTTAGAATTTGTAACTTTATATGAATCATTAAGCATATAAAGCCAAATTGAATTTGATGCCCATATTGCATTATAATCTTCACCATTATTCATTTTATCCATAATTTCAATAGTACCGGCATAATCTATTTTAACGCCTATTCCTTTATCATTAAAATACTTTTTTATAACTGGTTCGATATCTTTATTTTCCGTACTAGCAAGAATCTTAAAAGAATTTCCAGATAGTCCATTAATAATACTTTTGCCAGTATTAAAAACAGAAGAAAATAGTATTACTAAAGCAAAAAATACAATACTTATTATTATAATAGATTTTTTTTGTTTATTATCCATATCATTACCTCTTACTTTCATTATACTATAAATTTTTAGTATTTAGATAAATTATTTATAAACTGTTCTTCATTCCAGATATCAATGCCAAGTTCTTCTGCCTTAGTAAGTTTAGATCCTGCTTCAGACCCAGCAATAACTACATCTGTTTTCTTACTAACACTACCACTAACATTACCACCTAAAGATTCAATTTTTTCCTTAGCCTCATCTCTTGTAAATCTTTCTAAAGAGCCCGTTAAAACAAAAGTCTTGTTAGTAAATATTGTTTCTTCCTTATTTACCTCTTTTAAATAAACTGTATTTACGCCTTCCTCTTTTAAAGAATTAATTAATTTAATATTTTTATCATCATTAAAATACTCTACTACACTTTTCGCAATAATAGGTCCAATATCTTTGATATTAGATAAATCATCAAAAGAAGCTTCCATTAAACTATCGATATTTTTAAAATTAAAACCTAATATATCAGCTGTCTTAGTACCGACATGTCTAATCGAAAGGCCAAATAAAAGTCTTTCTAGAGAATTATTTTTACTTTTTTCAATTTCCTCTAATAGATTACTTATAGATTTATTTCCAAATCCTTCAAGTTCCATAAGTTCTTCTTTAAATTTATCTAAATGATAAAAATCAATCACACTTTTTAAATAACCCCTGTTATAAAAATCCTCAATAATAGCTTCCCCAAAACCTGTAATATTCATCGCGTTACGTGACGTAAAATGAACTAAAGCTTCCTGCATTCTAGATGGACATTTATCGTTATGACAGTAATAAGCACTCTCGCCATCCTTTTTAACTAAATTAGTGCCACACATTGGACAAGCATCTATCATTTTAAATGGTTTTAATTCACTATCTCTTCTTTCAAAAATAACCTTTACAATTTCAGGAATTACATCTCCAGCTTTTTTAATAGAAACGATATCACCTTCACGAATATCCTTTTCTTTAACATAATCTTCATTATGTAAAGTCGCTCTAGCAATTAAAGACCCCATTACTCTTACTGGTTCCAAATCAGCTGAAGGCGTAACTTGCCCTGTTCTACCAACTGTAAATACAATTTTTTTAACTTTAGTTAAAACTTCTTCTGGTGGAAATTTATATGCTGTTGCCCATTTAGGACTCCTAGCTGTAAAGCCTAACTTCTCTTGATCATTTAAATCATTAACTTTAATAACTACTCCATCTATTTCATAAGGTAGACTAGGTCTATTAATAGTCCAATAATCTATATAATCTATAAGTTCTTTAATATTGTTAACTTTTTTATTATTAGGATTTACTACAAATCCAAGCTCACTCATAAATTTTAATGCATCATTATGCGTATAAATATTATAATCTTCTGGATTAGGCAAATGATAAATAAAACATGATAAATTTCTTTTAGCGGCTATTTTAGAATCTAATTGTCTTACACTACCCGCTGCCGCATTACGTGGATTGGCAAAATTAGCGCCTTCTTCATTTAACTTATTAAAAGAAGCTTTACTCATGTATATTTCGCCTCTAACCTCAATATCAATTGGTTTTTTGATAGTTAAAGGAATATCTTTGATAGTTTTGGCATTATGAGTTATATCTTCTCCAGTTGTTCCATCACCACGAGTAGCCGCTCTAACTAATTTTCCTTTTTCATATAAAAGAGAAACAGATAAACCATCTATTTTAAGCTCAGCCACATACTTAGGACTGCTGACAACTTTCCTAACTTTTTCATCAAAATTAATAATTTCATCTTCATTAAAAACATTACTTAAAGAAAGCATTGGTTTTTCATGAACAACTTTTTTAAAACTACTAATAACTTCGGCACCAACTCTTGATGTTGGAGAATCGCTTCTTATTTTATCAGGGTGTTCTCTTTCAAGTCTTTGAAGCTCTTCCATATATCTATCATATTCTTGATCAGATAAAGTTGGATTATCATAAACATAATAATCAATATTTGCTTGATTAATAATTTTTATAAGTTCATCTATTCGCTTTTCTATCATAATATCACCTACTAATATTATACAATATATAGTGCTAATTTAAAAGAAAATATAAAAAACCTTGCATATAAAATGCAAGAGTTTGTGATATTATTATGCGACTGGATAATAAGTCCCACAATAAGATTTGTTAGTATCATATGTGTCAATCCTACAAGTGAAAGAACCACTAACAGCTTGAACACCAGAAGAAACATGAGTTGTCGCTAAAATAGAATTGTCAGTACAATTATAAATGTTGCCAGCTTGCTCACATGCTTCATCAACACCATTAAAAATACTATTAAGAAAATTTATATTTGCCACATTAATTTCATCATTAATCGGATTTAATAAACAGTGTTCTTCACTATTTTTTATAAAACAAACTTCTGAATCGATAACCAAATTATTCTTTATCTTATATTTTAAACAAACTGAACTGCCTGTCTCTGCACAGCTATTAAATGTATTTTCAATATCTTGGAGCATTGATGTTGAAGGAATTATTTGATTCGTATTTATCGCATAAACTATTCGAACAGGATCTTTTTCAATTTCAATTTTGGTCTTTATTTCAATACTTATTTTTTCATAAGCATATATTGTTACTGGTATTAATGCTAAAGAAAGAACTATAACTAATGCTTTCTTTTTACTTTTAACAAGTATTAATAAAGCTATTATAACTATTATTGTTGTTACTAATGCTACTCCTTTAATTACTGAATTTTTAACTGTATTTGGAACAGATACAGTAACAGTATCATTAACTATATCAACCACTACTGACTTATTAACAACATATTTTCCTTCAGTATAACTAGCTTCTGGAACTTCTTTATTATATGAAATCAGCACATACATATTTTTAATTTCCCCAGCTTTTATTACATTACCTCCATCATATGAAAACTCATATTTAATATAATTATCAGCAGAATATTTTGTTTCATTACTTATTTCATATGTTTTACTGCTCTCGTTTTTAAGTATAACCTTATATGTTGCCTTGTCTCCGACTTCACTAAACCTTATATCAAAGTTTACTTTTGTAAGTTCTATCACTGGTTCTGATAAAACTTCGGTAGTTTCTGTTTTTTCAAGCAATTC
>CAZKKR010000044.1:0-6146 GCA_964553605.1 uncultured Muribaculaceae bacterium
ACATAAAACAATCTGAAGTAAAAAAAAATCTTAAATTTGATATAAAAGAAATGAGAAAAAACAATATTAAAAGAATTGCCATTATTACTAAGGATGATGAGCAATCAGCTTGGTTATATGAATTATTAAAAGAAGAAATAAAGGGAATAACAGTTGTTAAAGATAGTACAGATAATAAAATGGGAAATGTTGTTATATTACCTTCATATATTTCAAAAGGTTTAGAATTTGATGGAGTAATAGTTTATACAGATGCTGAGAATTATTATGATAAAAATGAACAGCGACTTTATTATGTTGTATGCACAAGAGCCCAGCACAAATTAATAGTATATAATCAAAAAGAAATCGATATTAAAAACAATTGTGATATAATAAAAGAAAAATAAAGAAGGAGATGATAGATTGTGGAAGAATATAAATGTAAAATAGCCACCAAAGAAGAACTGATAAAAAAACATGATTACGAAATAGCAAAACATCCAAATGATCAAAAATGGGAGGAATTCAAAAAAATTTCCTTAAATAATTTTAATACGAGGGTAACATATATAGGTTTATTAAATGATGATATTATTACTGAGGCAACAGCTATTATTTCTAATGATGATTTAGACATGCAAAATAAAGAAAAATTAATTGGTAAAGATACCGCATATTTAACAGGGTTTAGAACAAAAAAAGAATATGAAGGTAAGGGTTATTTTTCTAAATTATATAAATTTATGGAGATGGATTTAAAAAAGAGAGGATTTAAAAAATTAACATTAGGAGTTGAGCCAAGTGAAGTTAGAAATATTCAAATATATTTTAATTGGGGATATACCAATTACATAAAATCAGATTATGAAAAATATCCTGAAGTAGAAAAAAAAGAACCGGAAAAAATTTTAGTTAATTATTATTCAAAAAGCATTTAATAAAAACCCGAGATTATTTAATCTCGAGTTTTTCTTTTCCTCCCATATAAGGCCTTAAAACTTTTGGAATATTGACACTACCATCTTCATTAACATTATTTTCTAAAAAGGCAATTAATCCTCTAGGAGTCGCTAAAACAGTATTATTTAAAGTTGTGACAAATTTATTTCCTTCATCCGTTTTCATTCTAATTCCAAGTCTTCTAGCTTGAGCATCACCTAAAATAGAGCAAGAACCAACTTCAAAATATTTTTGCTGACGAGGAGACCAAGCCTCAACATCACAAGATTTAACTTTTAAATCGGCTAAATCACCACTACAACATTCCAAAGTTCTAACTGGAATATCTAAACTTCTAAAAAATTCTACAGTATAAGACCACATTTTATTATACCAGTCCATACCATCTTCGGGTTTACATAAAACTACCATTTCCTGTTTTTCAAATTGATGAACTCTGTATAATCCACGTTCTTCAATACCATGAGATCCAACTTCTTTCCTAAAACAAGGAGAATAAGAAGTTAAAGTGATAGGAAGCTCATTTTCCTTAACAATTTGATCTTTAAATTTACCAATCATTGAATGCTCTGATGTTCCTATTAAATATAAATCTTCGCCTTCAATCTTATACATCATCGCATCCATTTCTTCAAAGCTCATAACACCAGTTACCACATCGCTTCTAATCATAAATGGTGGAATAGCATAAGTAAAACCTTTATCAATCATAAAGTCTCTAGCATAGCTAAGCATTGCTGAATGAAGCCTAGCAACATCACCCATTAAATAATAAAAACCATTACCACTAGTTCTGCCAGCACTTTCTTTATCTAAGCCGTTTAATTTTGCACATATATCTGCATGATGAGGGATTTCAAAAGAAGGAACTATAGGATCCCCAAATTTTTCGATTTCCACATTTTTGCTGTCATCTTCACCGATAGGTACAGAGTCATCTATAATATTTGGAATAAGCATCATATGGTTTTTAATTTTTTCACTTAGTTTTTCATAAATTTTTTCACATTCTAAAATTTCATCACCATATTTACTTATTTCTTTTTTTATTTTTTCAGCCTCATCTTTTTTTCCTTCACGCATGAGCTTTCCGATCAAAGCACTTTTTTCATTTTTTAAAGCGCGAAGGTTATCACCCTTAAGTTGTGCTTCACGGCACTCTTTATCAAATTCAAACACCTCATCAACTAAAGGTAATTTCTTATCTTGAAATTTTTTCTTAATATTTTCTTTAACTAATTCTTTGTTTTCTCTAATTAATTTAATATCTATCATTTTATTTTTCCTCCTTTTTCAATTTCTGATTCTAATACCTCTATTTTAAATAAAGTATTAAATAATTTTTCCCTAAGTATGTTTAATTCTTCCTTCGAGGCCTTACTTCCCATTGCTTTAGCAATTTCTTTTTTTAACTTTTTATGTTCTTCCTTATATTTTTCTAAATCAATTTCCATGTCTTCCATAATTATTCTCCTTTATTTTTACGTGTTCGTTAGCCTCAAGCTCATTTTCAATATTAGTTATCTGTTCATCAATTTCTTCATTTTGCATCATAAGTGCTTGTTTTTTTCCATCATATAGTGATATCAATTCTTTAGCTTTTTCACTTTCCAAAAACATATCACTATATTCTTCTTGTAAATCATCAATCATTGGCAAAATATGACTATAACTAGGAACTAACCCTGGCCAAGTAAAAGTAATACTATTTTTTTTATAATCTATTATATCTAAATAACTTTCAATATTTTTTCGTTTTATTGCCATAAGACCCGACAAAGTATCGTAAAGATGTGCATAAGTATAAATCTCTTGTTCACATATCCAAATTTGTAATTTGTTGCTTTCCTTATCTCTTAATAAATTTTCTCTTTTTTCTATAAGAGATAATATTCTTTCCTCTAACTCATCCATAATTATTCTCCTTAAATAAAAAAACTATGCGTAAGGAGCATATAAAAATGCGGTACCATCCTAACATAGTCTCAATTAACATAACGGCTAGGCCGGAGGGTTTTAACCTCACTCCAAAGTAGATTCATATAAGTTTATTGTTAGTTTACACCAACCACTAACTCTCTTAAAATAAAACATTATATTACTAATCTTCATCAACGCATTAATAAATACAATAACATTTTAGCACATAAAAAAGGATTTTACAATAATTATTATGGTATAATTATTAACAAAGAAGGTGATATTATGCCTGAACTTCCAGAAGTTGAAACTGTAAAAAGAGCTTTAAAAAAAGAAGTATTAAATAAAAAAATATTATCCGCATCTATTTATTGGGATAATATAATAGCTTATCCTGAAGTAAAAGATTTTAAAGAAAAAATTAAAAACCAAATTATTTTAAACATAAATAGATACGGTAAATGGCTTATGTTTGAACTTAGTGATTATTATTTATTAAGTCATTTAAGAATGGAAGGAAAGTACTTCATAAGAAATAAAAAAGATATTAAAGAAAAGCATGAACACGTCATTTTTCATTTTGATGATGATACAGATTTAAGATATCACGATACTCGAAAATTTGGTAAGATGTATCTTATTAATAAAAAAGAAGTATATGAAGTAGCTCCATTAAAAGCTTTAGGAAAAGAACCTTGGGATAAAACATTAACACCATCCTATCTAAAAGAAAAATTCCACCATAAACCGATTAAAACAGAACTTTTAGATCAAAGCATAATTGTTGGTATTGGAAATATTTACGCGGATGAAATACTATTTAAAAGTAAGATAAATCCTTTAAAATTAGCAGATACGCTAACAAAAAAAGACTATCAAAATATTATTGAAAATACTAAAATCATTTTATCAGAAGCTATAAAAAAGGGCGGAACAACTATTAAAAGCTATACATCGAGTGAAGGCGTTCACGGAAGATTTCAAAGTGAATTACTTGTTCACACTAAGAAAAAATGCCCAAAATGTGAAGGTGAAATAACAAAAATAACCGTAGGCGGCCGCGGGACATATTACTGTAAAAAATGTCAAAAATAAAAGATGATATTAAATAATAGGCTTGTGCTCATGTTCATTTAAATTATCATCTTTTTTTATTAAATTATAAATATTACTTACTCTAGCTTCAATCATCAATAAAGGATTATTCTTTTTAAAAGTAGTTATTATAGGTAAAGGACACTTTTTCTTAATGCTATTTAAATATTTTTGCCCATTTTTATTAAAACCGAGAACTCTAATATAACTAGTTTTAATATTTTTAGCTTCTTCTTTAGTAAAACCAGTTAAAATGTGGACAATCATTCTTTTTATTCTATTATATGTATATCTTTTAGTTTTAACTTTATCAATAAGTTCATCGATATTATTAACCCCACCGATAACTTTTTTAAGTCGGTTTTCTATCCCTTCATCTACTGTTTGATACTTTGCTATATCTTCAGAAATTATTTTATATTTAATCAAATCAAAATAATCATCCAAAAACTTAACATTTTTTAAATATTTATAACACGAAGTAGGTACATATTTTTTAATATTAATTCCTTTTTTTAAAGCCTCCCTAATACTAGTCGCACTAGTAATTTCACTCTTTAAATTTTTATCTAAATAATTATTGGTTCGCTTAATAGTTTTTAATTCTATTTCAGTATCAATAAGTTCCTTTACATAACTAAAGCCAAGTAAATCATTTGAGGTTTCAACCATCTCACCACTAATAGTTTTTAAAGCTTTAGATAAACTGGTAGGGTAATTAAAACCATCATCTAAATATTTTTTGACTAAAATATCATATTCATTAGTCTTAGTATAAGAAACAAGATTCTTAAGCTTATTTATATCATTACACTCACTGCCAAAAACTACTGCATCAACACTTAAAGCTTTAAGAATATCGGCGCTTCCTTTAGCAAATAAATCAGCTGATTGACTAGCGAAGACAAAAGGAAGTTCAATAACTAAGTCGACGTATTTTAAAGCAATTTCTGTTTTTTTCCATTTGTTAATTAAACTAACATCGCCACGCTGTGTGAAGTTGCCACTTAAAATTAAAACTATCAAGTGATTAGGATATAATTTTTTAACCATATCGATGTGATAAATATGCCCATTATGAAAAGGGTTATATTCACAAATTATACCAACGCTTCTCAAAAACCTCACCTCGAATTCGTCTATATTTTAACACGCTAAAAGAAATAATACAATTATTATTTGCACCTATGCAAAAAATGTAAGTCTTTGAAGAAAACGACCTTTGTTTATTGACAGTAAAGAATCTCTAAAGTATAATTTAAAGTAGGTGATAACATGAAAAATAAAGGGTTTACATTAGCCGAATTACTGGTAACTATAATGGTTTTAGGGTTGGTTGCTACCTTAACTATACCAATGATAACTGGATTTATAAACACAACCAAAGATCAAGCGTGTGAAAAGCAAAAAGATATGATATTAAATGCGGCGGAAAGATATGTTAATGATAATGCCAGCACATTTAAATTAGATGATAATATGTGTGAAGGAAAAGGAATTACAATTCAGCTTTTACAAAGTGAAGGATACTTGAACTCAGACAATTTAAAAAACCCAAAAACAAAAGAGCTAATAAATCCAGAAGAAATATGCGTAACGGTAGAGGAAGATACTAATTATAATCAGTATAAATATTCTATTGAAGGCGAAAATGATATATGTAAAGAAGAAAATAATTGATATTTTCTTCTTTTTTTCGACAAAATTCGACAAAATAAAACTATATAATAAAAATGGTGATAAAAATGAAAATATTTAACCATATTTTATTAGATCTAACAGTAGTATTTTTTCCAATAATTATATATCTTATTTACATTGCTTATGTAAAAACACTAGATAAAAAAGAAAACAATTTAATATTTAATTTAACTGTTTTCTCGCAAATTTACTACATTATAAAATATAGTAAATCGTTATACATTACGCCTTTTATAATAAACGTTCCACTAATTCTTTTATATAAAAGAAAATCTAAAATAACAGCCCTAGTAATGTCAGTGATAATCATCATTTACTATTATTATTTTTATAATGAATATCTAATTGTTTTAATAACTGAATATATAATCTATTACTTAATAAATATAAAAATTAATAATATAAATATCACATTATTTACTATTTTAAAAATATTTTTTAGTATTATTTATATTAAAACAATAAATATAGAATTATTATTTAAAGCA
>CAZKKR010000045.1:0-6095 GCA_964553605.1 uncultured Muribaculaceae bacterium
AACCAATTTATATTAGTTTTATTTTCATTCATTTGGATCAACTCCTTTATTTTTTGATTAAATCTTTTTCTTTATATATAGTTATTGCATATAATTCTAAACTTCTATCATCTTTATCATATAAAACATTATCTATGATTGAAACCATATGATAGAACTCTTTTTTATCCCAACAAAAAACCAAATACTTTCCATTTCCTAAATTTAAATCTTTTATTTTTATATCTTTACCATAATCAATAGTATTAGTGTTTCGTCTTTTCATATATGTTTCAAATACATCTATATCATTAAATGATTCACAATTTAATTCTTTTGCAATGGAACATAGTTCATTATACACATTGTCATATTCATCATCAAAACTTTTACATAACGACCTTATAACGCAATTGCTTTTACCTTCATTATTAGCAACATAATATTCTTCAAATGTCATATTTTCACCTCTTTTATGTCTAGCCTTGACTAGATCAATACTAACTATTATTAGTTTTGTTTTCATCACTCATGTAGATTATTTGCTTTTTTTGCTATAAAAACTATATAATTTCTTTTGTGCTTATATCTTACAGTTTCTCTTTCAGCTATTTTTATTATATCGAAAACGCTTAAGTATTTTTTTACGTCTTCTACATCAAATAATCTTATATATTTATTTTTGCTACAGTAATAGTGATAATCTATTTCTCGCACAGTTGATTTTATTTTTTCTAAATCTTGAATTCCGTTAACACTACCTATAAATAATCCATCTTTTTTTAATATTCTTTTTATCTCATTCATCAAACTTTTAGTATCAGAATCAGAAAAATAATGAATAGATAAATTGGCAAAAACTAAGTCAAATTTATTATCTTCAAATGGCAGTTTTTCTCTCATGTCTACATTAACTATGTTATTATTAAATTCTTTTACTTTTTCTAAGGCAATTTTAGAAATATCAGTTGAAATAACTTCATAACCATGTTCCATAAACCATTTAGAGTATTGACCTATACCACATCCTAAATCTAAACAAATACCAGAACTTAAATAATCTTCATAATCTTCAATCCATAAATCTTCTTCCAATTTCTTATTAATACATTCTTTCCAATATTTGTCATCTTTAAAATAATCTTTCATTATTTCACCTCTTTCTGCTCTTGACTAAATTGTTCTAAATTGGTTTATATTTTTTTATCAATATCCTAATATATTTTTTTATCATTTTTTTCCATAAATTCTTTAAATGTTTTTATTGTTTCTTCTCTATCCATACTTTTTAATTTTAAGGTACTACTATCATTAGAATTATTTGTTAAATCTTTTATAAAATCATAAATAAAATCATCTCTAAATCCAATACTTGCAGCATCTTCTTTTGTATTTCCATAATAAACCTTTTTAATGTTTGACCATATTATTGCTGATAAACACATAGGACAAGGATAACAAGAAGTATATAATTCTGCACCAGACAAATCATAAGAATTTATGTTTTTACATGCATCTCTTATTGCCATTACCTCTGCGTGCGCTGTTGGATCATTATGTGCTAAAACATGGTTTAAACCTTTTCCTATGATTTTCCCATCTTTTACAATACATGCTCCGAACGGTCCACCAGCATTTGTTTTTAAATTTTCATCTGATAAATCTTTTGCAATTTTCATATATTCATTCATTTAATAATCCTCCTTTATTAACTGGTTTATATTATTGAAATTTTTCATATTTAAATTATTAAACTTAAAACTGATTTAATTTCAACAGTTATTTATGAATTATTTCCTTGTTTAATTTTTTAATAAATAAATCTACTTGTTTTTCAATTTCTTCTACTGAACAATTAGTATTTATGGTGTAAAAAATTTTATCTTTTGGTATTCCTTTTTCTTTTTTTAATTCTAAATATTTATAGAAATCTTCTTTACCAGCTCTTGATAAATTATCATTCTTTCCATAATTTTGACTTCTTTTTTCAATTCTTTTTAATATTTCATTTTCATCACACACTAATTCTACAAATATTAGTTTAGCATTATATTTTTGATAATTATCTGAAGCCATTTCCCAAAAAAATTCCATATTAGCATCAATAATATGACTTGTTTTATTTTGTAATAGATAAATGGTTCTATCATTGGCCATTTTTTTAATATCATTTTCATATAAAACATTATCAAAACCAAGTTCATCATATAGTCTTCTTATTTTATCGTTAGCGGTTATATATAGATTTAGTTTTTTTGATATTATATTAGCTACGGTTGATTTTCCATAGCCGGGGCCAGCTATAAATGTTATTCCGTATACATTTTCACTTTTATTAATTGGTATTTCTGATATTAATTTTTTAAAAATCAAATCATAAGAGTATTCTTTCATATTATAACCTCACTTTACTTGTTTAAAAAATTGTCACATGTTTGTTTTATTTTATCTAGTTCAAGCCCAGTTGCTTGAAAGGCATTCCAACCTATGTTTAAAGCTGCTTCGACATTTTCTTTTTTATCATCTATAAATAAAATATTTTTAGGATTAAATGGCAAGTCTTTATTTATTTTTTCAAATATTAATTTTTCTGGTTTTCTAATTCCAAATTCATATGATAAAAATATATAATCATAATTTGATAAATTGACTTGCTTATCTAATCTTTCTTTATCAAATATACTTAAATTGGAAAAAATTCCTATATAACATTTATTCTTTAATGAAGATTGGTATTTAGCAACGTCTTCATAATAATCAATTTTATCAAATATTTTTTTATATAAAGTTATAAATTTTTCAAAATTTGTATTTAAATTAAAATCATTAGCTATTTGTTTATATGTTTGTTCCCATTCATTAATATTTTTTAGAGCATCTAATTTATACTTGCCAATTTCCTTGAATATTATTTTATTTCCTGTATATCCACATTGGTGTAAAAGATCATCCCATGCATTTGGACATGAATAACCTGTATTATGCGATTCAACTATATTACCCCAATCAAATAAGATTAATTTTGTTTTTTTATTCATATGATACTCCTTATTTATCTTTTTGATATCTTTATATAATTATAACATATTTATATAAAAAAGCTGTAATTTTTAAAAATCACAGCTACTTGGTGTTCTTGGGAATGGAATCACATCTCTTATATTATCAACACCAGTTAAATACATTATTAATCTTTCAAAACCTAGTCCGAAACCAGAATGAACGCAGCCACCAAATCTTCTTAGATCTAGGAACCACTCTATAGGGTCAGTATCTACATTTAATTCTTTACATCTTTCTTTTAAGATATTTATATCAGTTTCACGCTGTGAACCACCCATTAATTCACCAACTCCTGGGACTTCTAGATCAACAGCTAAAACATTTTTCTTATCGTCATCTAATTTCATATACCATGCTTTTATATCTTTAGGCCAGTTATAAACAAATACTGGAGCATTAAAGTATTCTGTTAAATATTTTTCGTGTTCTTTAGCTATATCTTCACCATATTCTGGTTCAAATTCCCATTTTACTTTAGCTTCTTTTAAAAGTTTTATAGCTTCTTCATGAGTGATTCTATTGAATTTTGAATTAACTAGTTTTGTTAGTTTTTCTTTTAATGTTTTATCAACAAATTTGTTTAAGAATTCTATTTCTTCTGCACATTTATCTAAAACATAGTTAACTACAAATTTTAACATTTCTTCTTCAATATCCATTAGTTCATTTAAATCACAAAAAGCAATTTCTGGTTCAATCATCCAAAATTCGTTAGCGTGAGTTTTGGTGTTTGAATTTTCTGTTCTAAAAGTTGGACCAAATGTATAGATTTTGTTAAAGGCTAAAGCAAAAGCTTCACCATGTAGTTGCCCACTACCGGTAATAAAGGTTTTCTTTTTAAACAAATCTTTTGAAAAATCACAATTTCCATCTTTTTTAGGAAGATTATCCATATCTAAAGTAGTAACTTTAAACATTTGATCTGATCCTTCACAATCAGCTGTTGTTAAAAGTGGTGTATTTACATATACATAGCCGTTATCTTGGAAATATGTATGAATTGCATGCGCAGCTACACTTCTTATTCTAAAGACAGCTTGAAATAAATTCGTTCTTGGTCTTAAGTGAGCTACTTCTCTTAAAAATTCTCTCGTATGTCTTTTAGGTTGTATTGGATAATCATCGTCGCAGTCACCTATAACAATTAATTTTTTAGCTTTTATTTCATAGTCTTGGCCACTACCTTCACTTTTAACTAAATTTCCTTCTACTTCTATAGCTGATCCAAAATGGAAACTATTTATTTCTTCAAAATTTTTTAAACTACTATCATAAACTATTTGCATATGTTTATGACAACTTCCATCGGAAAAATCGATAAATCCAAAGTCTTTTTGTTTTCTTTGGCTTCTAATCCATCCTTGTAATTTTACTTTTTTATCAATTAATTTATCTATATCTTGATATAACTCTTTTAGCGTCATTAATCTTCCTCCTTATGGTTCTAATCTGTTTGGCCCTCTAAAGATAAACATTTCTTCTTTAATTGATAAGCCTAGCAATAACATATTTAATCTATCTATACCAATAGCAAATCCCCCATGTGGTGGGCAGCCATATTTGAAAAATTTTAAATAAAATTCAACATCTTTTGTTAATCCTTTTTCATCACATTGTTTTTTTAGTATTTCATATCTATGTTCTCTTTGAGCACCTGTTGTTATTTCAGTACCGCGCCAAATTAAGTCATATCCTTCTGGAATATCATCTTTTCTCATGTGATAAAAGGCTCTTTTAGTTTTAGCAAAACCAGTTATAAAAATAAATTCATGATTGTATTCTTCCATGGCATATTTATAGGCTAAAGATTCTGCTTCAGCGTTCATATCTCCAACGTCTTCAGTTGGAATATTATAGCCATATCTTTTTTCTAACTCTTTATATAAATCTTGAAGTTTTATTCTTGGAAATGGTTTTTTAGGAATTATTACTTCTTTATCAAACATTTCTTTTATTTTTTCACCATATTTTTCTTTTACTTTGGTAAGGGCTGCAATTAAGAGATCTTCTTCAAAATCCATAACATCTTCATATGAATCAATATAAGCAAATTCAATATCAAATGAAGTGAATTCTGTAGTATGTCTATTAGTATTTGAGTTTTCAGCTCTAAAGGCTGGGGCTACTTCAAATACTTTTTCAAGTCCAGAAGCTAAAGCCATCTGTTTATAAAACTGTGGTGACTGAGCTAAATAAGCTACTTTATCAAAGTATTTTACTTCAAATACTTCTGAGCCTGATTCAGAGGCTGTTCCAATTAGTTTTGGTGTATGAATTTCAGTAAAATCTGATTTATAGCAAAATTCTCTCATTCCTTCTACTAAAGCTGATTGAACATTTAACATTAATTGATTTTTTTCACTTCTTAAATCAATCCATCTATAATCTAATCTTGTATCAATATTGGCATTGTCTTCTAGTGGTGAGGCTAAAGCAGATGAAAGAATTTTTATATTTTCTGGCAAAAATTCTTTACCACCTTGTTTTACGTATTCACTTTTTACCATTTTTCCTTCAAATTCAATTACTGATCCGGCAATAATATTTTCTAATTCTTTACATATGTCACTGTTTTTTTCTTTATCAATTGATACTTGTATACTTCCAGTTCTATCTTTTAAAATAACGAATATCATATATTTGGTATCACGTATTTTAGTAGTAAAACCAGATATTTTAGATTTTTCATTTTCTTTTAATTCATTTATTAAGGTTCTTTTCATATTTTCATCCTTTCTTAATAAAAAATACCCTAAATTTTGTAAGGACGAAAATATTCCGCGGTGCCACCTTACTTTACCTGGGTACTCTTAAACTAATTTATCGCATTAAACGTTTTATATTATGAAAAGCTGTCTTCATTTATTTATTAATTTAAGCATTTTCACCAATAGCTCTCTCTTTGAAATATTTAAATAAACTACTTCTCTTTTCTATAAAAATATTATAAATTACATAATAATTTTATTATTTTTTAACTTATATGTCAATTGTTTTGGTTTATTTTTAGCAATATCTATTTTTATTTCTTCTAGCATGTGTCCAATATTTCC
>CAZKKR010000046.1:0-6070 GCA_964553605.1 uncultured Muribaculaceae bacterium
GTTGCGGTAGGTCCAGTAACAACAATTACCATTTTATCATCCCCTTGTTATACATTATAAGTATAACATAAACATAAAAATTAGTATTTATTTTAACTTAAATAAAAATAATGTCAAATTTTTTAAAGAACAAAAAAACAATTTTATTATTTAAACTGTTTTTTTATTATTTTATAAACATTGCATCTCCAAAAGAGAAAAATCTATACTTTTCTTTTATGGCTTCATTATAAGCATTTAAAATGTTTTCTCTTCCCGCAAGAGCACTAACTAGCATAACTAATGTTGATTTTGGTAAATGAAAATTAGTAATTAAATTATCTACTGCTTTAAATTCATAACCAGGATAAATAAAAATATCCGTAAAACCTGAACATTCTTTAAACTTTCCATATAAATTCATAACAGTCTCTAATACTCTAGTAGAAGTTGTTCCAACACTAATTATTTTATTTCCTTTTTTCTTAGTCTCATTAAGTAAATTAGCTACTTCCCCACTCATTACATAAAACTCGCTATGCATTTTATGGTCCTTAACATCATCTACTGAAACAGGCCTAAAAGTGCCTAGTCCAACATGTAAAGTTACATAAGCAATATTAACGCCTTTATCTTTTATTTTTTGAAGTAATTCTTTTGTAAAATGAAGACCTGCAGTAGGAGCTGCACTACTACCAATATTTTTTGCATAAACTGTTTGATAACGATCTTTATCAGTAAGTTTTTCATGAATATATGGTGGAAGTGGCATTTCTCCAAGTTCATCTAATATTTCATATAGTATTCCTTCATATATTAATTTAAACTTTCTTATTCCTTCTTCACCTATATATGTGCACTGTGCTTTTAATTTATCACCAAATTTAACTATAGTACCAATCTTAATTCTTTTTGCTGGTTTAGTTAAACATTCCCATATATCATCGCCTTCATCCTTAAGCATTAACATTTCAATAACTGCTCCAGTATCTTCTTTTTCACCAATAAGTCTAGCTGGAATAACTTTAGTATCATTCAAAACTAAAGTATCACCTTTATTTAAATAATCAATAATATCTGTAAAATGTTTGTGTTCTACTAAACCTGTTTTTTTATCCAAAACCAAAAGACGTGAAGAATCACGCTTTAAAAGTGGTGTTTGTGCAATTAAATCTTTAGGTAAATCAAAATCAAAATCTTCTACTTTCATAATATCAATCCTTAAAATAAAGTATCATTAACTTTTTTATTTAAATACTTATAAGTCTTATCGGTAACCATCCTACCCCTACTTGTTCTTTTCATAAATCCATTTTGAAGTAAATATGGTTCATATACATCTTCTATAGTAGATGCTTCTTCACCTATAGAAGATGCGAGTGCATCAATACCAACTGGACCACCATTAAATTTATCAATGATTGCATTAAGTAAATTGTAGTCTGTGGCATCTAAACCATATTCATCAACTTTCATTTTTTCTAAAGCTTTTTTAGTAATTTCTAAATCTATTTCAGGCTTACCTTCAACTAAAGCAAAATCTCTAACCCTCTTAAATAATCTATTAGCAATTCTAGGAGTTCCTCTACTTCTTCTCGCAAGTTCATGAGCTGCTTTTTCATTTATTGGTGATTTTAATACTCTACTTGTTCTAAGTACAATTTGCGTAAGCTCTTCTTCCGTATAAAAATTAAGTCTATCAACAATTCCAAATCTATCACGAAGTGGACCTGTTAAATCTCCAACTCTAGTTGTTGCCCCCACTAAAGTAAAAGATGGTAAATCAATACTAATACTCCTGCTTGAACTATCAGAACCAACAATAATATCTAATTTAAAATCTTCCATAGCTGAATAAAGTATTTCTTCTATAAATCTCGGAATTCTATGAATCTCATCAATAAATAAAACATCACCTGGTTCCAAAGTAGATAAAACAGCAGCCAAATCACCACTTTTTTCAATAGCTGGACCACTAGTAGTTTTAATATTAGTCCCCATTTCATTAGCAATAATATAAGCTAAAGTTGTTTTACCAAGACCAGGAGGACCATAGAGTAACACATGATCTAAAGCTTCGCCTCTCATTTTAGCCGCTTTCATAAAAATATTTAAATTTTCTTTAACTTCAGTTTGCCCAACATATTCATCTATTGAATCAGGTCTAATCGAAGTTTCAAAACTATCTTCTTCAAATTTTTTACTACTAACTAATCTATCATCTTTCATAAGCTCCTCCTATTTTAATAAAAGTTTAAGAGCACACTTAATTTGCTCACCAATTTCTAAAGAACTATCAACCTGTTTTACTACTTTATTAATATCTCCAACTTTATAACCCAAACTTTTTAAAGCGTCCACAAGTTCTTCATTAACCGGTGCCTTTTCGTTAGAAGCAGAAGCAAGTTTACCTTTTAAATCTAAAATTATTTGTCTTGCAACTTTATCCCCTATTTTTGGAAATTTCTTCAAATATAAAATGTTTTCTCTTTCAATTGCGTCGATAATCCCGTCAGGAGACCCTAAAGCAATCATCGGTAAAGCCATTTTTGGGCCTAACCCTTTAACACCAATTAATTTTAAAAATAATTTTTTCTCTTCTATAGTTTTAAATCCATATAAAGAAATTTCATCTTCTCTAACATTTTGATATAAATAAACCATATACTCTTTATCTATTTCAAATGAATATGGACTTGCCGTATACACTAAATAACCAATACCATTATTATCTACAACTATATAATCACTTTCTATATCTTTAATAAATCCTTTAATATAAGCATACATTTTACCACCATTTCCATTATAACACGAACAAGTGTTTTTTCATAGAAAAATTAATAAAGTTTACAATATAAAATAATTTTAATTTCTTTTGACTTTCATACTCAATAAATGATAAAATAATAGATGAAGGTAGGAAACAATTATGACTGAAATTGAAAAGAAAATCAATAGAAACAAAGTTCTAATAATTACCATGTTTATCTTCGCATTAATAGGATTTAGTTTACTATCCTACGATTTTATAATGTCTAAAATAAGACTTACCTTTGAAACCGTTAATTTAGAGCTTTATGGTAATAATGAACCTGAAGAAATTAATGATGAACAGGCACCAGAAGTGGTAAAAGAACCAGAAGCCAAAGAGCCAGAAAAAAAAGAACCAGCTTTAATAAATGGTAGATATTTTGGATATATTCAAATTCCAAAAATAAATTTAAATCAAGGATTAGTTCCATTAAATTCAGCCAATAATAATGTAAATAAGAATATTCAAACTATCTATCCATCAGATATGCCAGATGTTGAAAATGGTAACTTAATACTAGCCGCACATTCAGGAACCAGTTCAATAAGTTATTTTAAACATCTATATCAATTAACAAACAATGATGAAATATTTATTATATATGACAGTATGAAATACATATATCACATTGTTAATATATATACCGTTCCTAAAAATGGACAGGTAGAAATCAAAAGAGATTCTACTAAGACAGTCGTAACACTAATCACATGTACTAAAAATGACAATACAACACAAACAGTTTATATAGGAGAGTTAATAAGAAAAGAAGGGGTATAATGATTGAATTTTCTGCAAATAACTTTATAACTACTCTAATCAGTATAATAACTGGTTCTCCTACATCTATCATATTTATAATTTTTGGTATAATTTTCACAATAGCTATGATTATAAATATTAAAAAGAATAAAACAATAGGAAAATCATTATTCATAATTGGTTGGATTTTTATAATTGTTTTCGTCGTAGTTAAATATAATAGTTATCTAACAAAAATATTTGATAATTTAATCAACACAATTTTTGTTCAAATATTTTTTCCTAATTTAGCTACATATATAATTATCATAATAATAACAAATGCAATATTTTTATACACCATTTTAAATAAAAAAAGTAATAATGCATCAAAAATTATTAATTCCATTTTCTTTTCACTAATAATGTTATTAATGGTAAATACTTTACAACTAATATTGGATAAGAAAATTAACATATATGAAAAAACAGAATTATATACAAATGAAAAAGTATTAACATTAATTGAAGCAACAACTATAGTTTTTACTATTTGGATGATTGTAATATTAAGTAAATTAGCAATAAGAAAGCTAATAAATAAAAGCAATGAAAAAATACTAAATGAAGCTAAAGAAAAAGCACAAAAACAGGCTCAAAGTATTGCACCAACTGTCCCTGTACAACAGACGGTTCAAAATGCTACACCTACTGCTCCTGTTCAAGAGCAAGTTCAAAATGTTGCACCTACTGCTCCTGTTCAAGAGCCAGTTCAAAGTGTTGCACCAACTGCTCCTATTAAAGAGCAAGTTCAAAATATTGCACCTACTGTTCCTGTTCAAAAGCCAGTTCAAAGTGCTGCACCTACTGCTCCTGTTCAAGAGCCAGCTCAAAGTGCTGCACCAACTGCGCCTGTTCAAGAGCCAGTTCAAAATGCTACACCTACTGTCCCTGTACAACAGACGGTTCAAAATGTTGCACCTACTGCTCTTGTTCAAGAGCCAGCTCAAAGTGTTGCACCTGCTGCCCCTGTTCAAGAGCCAGTTCAAAATGCTACACCTACTGCTCCTGTTCAAGAGCCAGTTCAAAATGTTACACCTACTGCTCCTGTTCAAGAGCCAGCTCAAAGTGCTGCACCTACTGCTCCTGTTCAAGAGCCAGCTCAAAGTGCTGCACCAACTGCGCCTGTTCAAGAGCCAGCTCAAAGTGTTGCACCTACTGTTCCTGTTCAAGAGCCGGTTCAAAGTGTTACACCTACTGTCCCTGTACAACAGACGGTTCAAAATGCTACACCAACTGCTCCTGTTCAAGAGCCAGTTCAAAGTGCTGCACCTACTGCTCCTATTCAACAATCAGTTCAAAATGTTACACCAACTGCTCCTGTTCAAGAGCCAATTCAAAATGTTACACCTACTGCTCCTGTACAAAAGCAAGTTCAAAATACTGTAACTACAAATCAAATAAATAGTCCGAGCATATTTGAACAAAACCCAGATAATACAGTACAAAAAGATGAAATTGAAACATTAACAACAGAATAAAAGCAATTCATTTAATTGAATTGCTTATTTTTTTGGCACATAAATTCTTTTTTTTATTACTGGGATAGCGCTCTGTAAAGTTAAAATATCATCATTATCATCAAAAACATTAGTTTCAACCGTAATATACCTTTCTTCACCATCAATCAAATGCTTAGAAAATAATCGTGATAACTTAATATCACCACTTAAAGCTTTTTTATTTATTTCATTAATTAAAATAAGATTGCACATAGTTTTTTTTAATTGAAATTGCGTTATTCTTTCAGGAAACCAAGCAAGAGAAAAACTGCTTAAACTAAATTGAAATAAAACATTTTCTTTTTTACAAATATCTTCTTGCCAAATTTCACTAGTAAATCCTCTACGATCTCCATATAAAACTTTATAAACATTCTCTGTTGCTAATTTGTGACTGTCGTTAGCAAAAAAAGATAATGCAAGTTTAGGAGTTATTATCTGAATAGCACCTTTATATAAAGGATTGCATATATTTTTAGATGAATAAAACCTATTTAAATCAAATAGTGTTGACTGCTTTTTTAATTCATTAAGTAGCCTATCAGAATTTGTTATATATTCTATATTTTTCATAATACTCCCCCCAAAATAAAAGGATGATTTTCATCATCCAAGTTAAACAAATAATAATTAAAACTTTTTCTTGATGAAATTTCTTATCATGAAAGACTCAAAAATTATATATATAGCTATATATATAAACATTAAAATCTCGGTAAAAACACCTAAATCAAAAGATTTAATGATTGCTGGAACATCAGCAGGTACAGCATTCAAAAAGGCAAATGCTGAATCTTTAATTATATTAGCTTTTAAATATGTTACAAGTCGAAGAAAAATATCTGCTGAAACCACAAAATAAACAAAAGCGTAAAAATTCTTAAAAAATACTATAACTAAAATTAATAAAACTATAAATATAAGTAATGATATACTCATTATTTCACCCCTATCAACTTATCATATTCTAAAG
>CAZKKR010000047.1:0-5933 GCA_964553605.1 uncultured Muribaculaceae bacterium
CAGATTCAGCATTAATCCTTCCAACAGTAGTAGAAGTGTACTTTGAATCTTTTAAAATATATTTAGATATTATACTTTTTAATCCTAGTGTTCGTGGGATTCCGTTATCTAACATTAGTAATATTATCCCATAATTTGTTTGAAAATTTGTGTGTTTATATAAATTATTTAATATAACTTGTGGGTTGGCGTCTTTTTTGAGGGTTATGGTTATTTTAACACCGTCTTTTAAGTCCGTGTGGTAATCAGCTATGCCGTCTATTACTTTTGTATGGACTAATTCAGCCACTTTGTTTTTTAATTCTAATGTGTTTACTCCATATGGAACTTCTTCAATTACTATATAATTTTTTCCATTTTTTTCTTCTATTGTTGCCTTACTTCTGATTGTTATACTTCCTCTTCCGGTTTCGTATGCTTGTCTTATTCCTTTATTTCCTAGTATTATTCCACCTGTTGGGAAGTCTGGTCCTTTTATATGTTGCATTAGACCTACAGTGTCTATATCTGGGTTATCGATGTATGCTATACAACCATCTATAACTTCTCCTAGATTGTGTGGTGGTATGTTTGTTGCCATTCCAACGGCTATTCCCATTGTTCCGTTTACTAATATGTTTGGAAATCTTGATGGTAATACTGATGGTTCTTTTAAACTGAAATCGAAGTTGTCATCCATATCAACCGTATCTTTACTTATATCTCTTAGAAGTTCTAGTGATATTTTAGCTAATCTTGATTCGGTATAACGCATGGCTGCTGCTCCATCACCTTCAATATTTCCGAAGTTTCCGTGTCCATCTATGAGCATATATCTTTGGTTAAAATCTTGTCCCATTCTTACCATTGCTTCATAAATAGATGAATCTCCATGTGGGTGATAGTTACCCATAACTTCTCCGACGGTCTTTGCACTTTTACGATGTGGTTTATCTGGTGTGTATCCTGATTTAAACATTGACCATAAAATACGTCTATTAACTGGTTTTAGACCATCTCTTAAATCTGGTAGTGCTCGTGCTGTTATAACGCTCATCGCATACTCTAGAAAAGATGTACTTACTTCACTTACAATGTTGTTTTCAGTCAAACTATCTCTTTCATGAAAGATGCCACTGAATTTTTCTTCGTCTATTTCTGATTTTGTTTCAATTATTTCATTTTCTTCTTTTTCTATTTCTTTGTTTTCTTCTTCATTCATCTCTTACACCTCCTTAAATATCAATGTTGGTTGCATAACCGGCATTTTCGACAATGAAATTTCTTCTTGGTTCTACTTCGTCACCCATTAATTTTTCAAAAATAGCATCTGCTGATACACAATCTTCAACGGTTATTTTTCTTAAAACTCTTTGTTCTATATCCATTGTTGTTTCGTATAGCTCTGGTGGATCCATTTCTCCAAGACCTTTCATTCTAGCTACTTCAAATTTTGTTCCTGGTTTTAGCGATGCTATATACTGATCTTTTTCTGCGTCTGTTAAAACGTATTTTCTGGTTCTTCCGTGCATTATTCTATATAGTGGTGGTTGTGCTGCATAAACGTGTCCAGCTTCCACTATTGGTTTAAAGAAGCGATAGAATAATGTTAGTAATAAAACTCTGATATGTGAACCATCTACATCCGCATCGGTCATAATTATTATTTTGTCATATCTTAATTTGTCTAGACTAAAATCTTCACCTATGCCTGTCCCGAATGCTGTTATTATTGTTCTGATTTCTTCGTTTCCAAGAGCCCTATCTAGTCTTGCTTTTTCGACATTTAATATTTTTCCTCTAAGAGGTAGAATAGCTTGTGTCATGGAATCTCTTCCTTTTTTGGCACTTCCGCCTGCTGAATCTCCCTCGACGATAAATATTTCAGAAACCTTAGGGTCTTTGCTTTTACAGTCAGATAGTTTACCAAAGAAAGTTGTTTGATTTATTTCACTTTTTCTGGTTATCTCTCTGGCTCTTTTAGCTGCATTACGAGCTCTAGAAGCTAACATTGCTTTATTTACAATGCTTCGAGCTTCTTCTGGATTTTCTAATAAGAAATTTTCAAAACCGTCAGCAAAAACATTATCTGCTAATTTTCTTACCTCAGAATTTCCTAATCTTCCTTTTGTTTGACCTTCGAATTGAGGGTTTGGGTGTTTACATGAAATAATCATTGTTATTCCTTCTTTAACGTCATCGCCTGTTAAAGATTCATCTTTTTCTTTTAATATTCCATTGTTTCTAGCATAATTGTTTATAACTCTGGTTAAGGCTCTTTTAACCCCCTCTTCATGTGTTCCTCCATCGTGGGTATTTATATTATTAACAAAAGAGTAAATATTGGAATTATAACTTGTGTTATATTGCATAGCAACTTCAAAGAATACATTATCTTTTTCACCTTCTAAGTGAATGATGTTTTCATGGATGGGTGTTTTTCCTTGATTTATGAATCTGACATATTCACTAATGCCTCCTTCATAATGGAAAGTGTCACCTTTAGTATCTTCTTCGTCTCTATCATCTCTTAATGTTAGTTGTAATCCTTTATTTAAAAAAGCTAACTCTCTAGTTCTTACTTTTAATGTTTCATAATCATATATATCAGTATCAAAAATTTCAGGATCTGGTTTAAATGTAACTGTAGTTCCAGTTCTTTCTTTTTCACATTCTCCTATTACAGTTAATGGTTGTTTTATTTTCCCACCATCAACAAATTTAGCTTCGTGAATTTTGCCATCTTTATAAACTATTACCGTTGTCCATTTAGATAGAGCATTTACTACTGATGCTCCAACTCCGTGAAGACCACCTGATACTTTATATCCTCCACCGCCAAATTTTCCACCAGCATGCAATACTGTATATACGGTTTCTACTGTGGAAAGCCCGGTTTTTGGATGCTTACCTGTGGGTATTCCACGTCCGTTATCTTTAACTGTTATCGAATTATCTTTATTTATAATGATTTCTATATTGTCACAATATCCAGCTAGGGCTTCATCTATACTGTTATCAACTATTTCCCAAACCAAGTGATGTAATCCTTTGACGTCTGTTGTTCCTATATACATTCCTGGTCTTTTTCTTACGGCTTCTAATCCTTCTAAAACTTGTATATCGGATTCATTATAATGTTCTTCTTTCATTCTTCCACCTCTTCTTTTATAATTTTTCCTTTTTCTATGTGTATCAATTTAGCTTTTTTTAATAATTTTTTATCAATACTTTCTAGATCTGTTGTTGTTATAATTACTTGCATATTTTTATTTATGTGCTTTAACAAATTATTCTTTTTATTACTATCCAAATCACTGAACACATCATCTAATAAGATTATAGGACTTGTATTCTTATAGTCATTAAAAATTTCTATTTCGGACAGTTTTAAGGCAATTATTGCCATTTTTTGCTGTCCCTGTGAGCCAAACTCTTTCAAGTTGTCATCTTCTATGCAAAATTCAAAATCGTCTCTGTGAGGCCCGTATAAGGTCATTTTAGCAGCAACTTCTTTTTCGATATTTTCTGTTAATTCTTTTTTTAAAACTTCTTCAATTTTTTCTTTTTCAAATTTTTCAATTTCAACTGATGGATTATATTTTATTCTAAATTTTTTTAGTCCAGATATTTCTTCATATATTTTTGGAACTATCTTATTTAATTTTTCAATATATTTGTTTCTCATTTGATAAATAAATATACTTTTATTTATTATATAGTCGTTTAATATTTTGAAGTAATTAAAATCTGTTTTTTCATGATTATTCATTTTTTTTAATTCTTCATTCCTAATTTTTATTAGTTTTTCATAATCATTTAGAACTTTGTAATAATTTGAAGATAGTTGACTTAACTCTAAATTTATATATTTTCTTCGGTCCTTTGGACTACCTTTTATTAAATCTAGATCTTCAGATGAAAAAACGATAACATTCATTTTTTCGATGTATGCAGCTATGGTTGATTCTTTTTTGTTATCAATCTTTACTATTTTTTTATTTTCTTTTATGTTTATTTCTAGGTTGTATGAAATATCTTTTTGAAGCATTCCTTTTATTACTGCATTTTCTTTTTCATTTTGAATCATTGTATTATCTGTATGCGTACGATGTGATTTTGTTAAAGCTAGAACATAAATACTTTCTAAGATATTAGTTTTGCCCGCGCCATTATGTCCATATATTATATTCAGATGATCGTCTAAGTCTAATTCTAGTTTTTTATAATTACGAAAATTGGTTATTTTTATTTTTTTTAAAATCATAAGATTCACTCTTTTCGTTTTTAAGGCTCATTTTTGAAATTTTGGCTTTTTATGGGTTCCTATACCTCACTATAATTATAACACAAAAATGAGGCAAATAAAAGAAAAATAAGTTAATTGAAACTTATTTTTTTCTTTATTTTAATTCTAATTTTCTTGTTTTTAGTGTCAGTAATAATTTTGTGGCTCTAAGTAACTGGTTTTCAAATGATTCAATTGATATTTCGTATTTTCTTTTTATACCGGAATTAAAGGTTATAGTTGTATTTTTACTGTTTCCTTCATACTCAGAAATATTGTTTAAAGCAATCCAAGTACATTTTTCACTATTATATGATTTGGTTGGAAAAAATACTATTTCTCTACTTTCTTCTATTACGATCGGTAACTTATACTTCATACCAAGGCTATTTTTTGATCCTTTAATTCTTCCTTCGAAGGAACTTCCATAGTATTCGCAGTTATAATTGATATAATCTTGCAGAGACATTTTAATATCATATTCTTTATTTCCTTCTAGTAATAAGCAACTGTTTTCATCTTTGAAACTTAGAGCACATGTTTTTTTACTAATTTCTAAATTTTCCATATTTCCCCCCTGTCTTTTAAAGACAGTTTCCTTATATCACTTTCTTTTGTCGAATTTTAGCAAAATTTGTCGTTTTTTCTTTTTTTTATAAAAAAAAGACCTTAATAGGTCCTTATTGGTAAAATTAATTCAGTTAAATCATCATTTTCAGGATTTTTAATTATAATAGGCTTAATTTCGCCATTAAACATTAGAGTTATTTCGTTTGCTTCTAATACTCTTATGGCATCCATCATGAATTTCGAATTAAATGCAATTTTTATTTCGCTATCATTATTTTTTTCCACAGCTATTTTTTCTTCGACATTTCCAATTTCTGGAATATTTGATGAAATTATAGCTTGATTTTTGTTACTTTGGAATTTGATTGTATTTTTATCTGATTCATTTGTAAGTAATGAAGCTCTATCAATTGCACTAAAGAAATCATCATATTTAACATTCATAGTAAGTTCAAATTCTTCTGGTATTAGTTTAGAAGTATCTGGATAAGTACCACTTATTAATCTAGACATCATAGTTATTTCATTAAATTTGAAAACTACTTTATTACCAAAGATGTGCATTTCAAGATTATCCTCATCGTTATTCATAAGTTTTACTAATTCATTTAAATTTTTGGTTGGAATTATTATGTTAGCTTTCTCACTTACTTTACTATCTAGTTTTATTTTTTTAACAGCTAATCTATAAGAGTCAGTGGCTGTACATTCCATTATATCTTTTTCTATTTTAAAATTTATTCCTGTTAAAACAGGTCTTGTTTCACTTACAGAAGTAGCATAAGCTGTTTGATTTATGATTGTCTTGAAAGCTTTTTGATTTAAAATTATAGGATCTTTATTAAATTCAAGTTCTAAATCTGGAAATTCATTGACGTTACTACAATTTAAAGTAAATGATGAATTAGTAGTTGTAATATATAGTTTAGCATCAATTACTTCTTCTAGATTTATGTCTTCATCTGGTAGTTTTCTAACTATATCATATATATATCTACCTGAAACGACGATTTCTCCTAATGTGTCAATTTTTTTAATAAACATTTTATCGATAAATGTTTTTATTGATATTTCATTATCTGTACTCATTAAATAT
>CAZKKR010000048.1:0-4994 GCA_964553605.1 uncultured Muribaculaceae bacterium
TTATTGATAAAAAAGACTATAAAAATGATTTTAATTGTATTATAATAGTTGGTAAAGGAATTCTAACTAGAAACTTTGAAGAGATGAGTACTAATCTTTATGAAGCTTTTAATAAGTTAGAATTATTAAAGGAGAAGAATAATGAAAAATAAAAAATTTAAAAAGATTATATTGTTCGTTTTAATTTGTTTTCTTACTTTATCTTTAACGGGCTGTACTAAATATGTTAAAGATAAAAAAGGAAGACCTGTTAAGGAACCAACAACTGGGCAAACACTTGCATCTAATATTTTATGTAAGCCAACGAATGAAGATGTTATAAAAACTTATAAAAAGAATAACGTAAATATTGATAAATTAACTACTTGTTCTAAATTTACACCAGCAAGTGGTAAATATCATGGTCTTTGGGAAGCTCTTTTTATTAAACCTTTAAGTTATTTAATAATTAAAATGGGTAGAATATTAGGTAACTATGGTTTTGCGATTATTGTTGTAACATTACTTATTAGATTGATTATTTTTCCAATAAGTCAAAAATCAGCTATGCAATCTGAAAATATGAAGTTTGCACAGAAGGATTTGGAAAAATTAGAAAAAAAATATAAGGGTCGTGACAGTCAGGAAGATCAAATGAAAAAGGCTCAAGAAATGATGACCATTTATAAAAAGTATAATATTAATCCAATGAGTGGTTGTTTATTTGCTTTTATTCAAATGCCTTTATTCTTTGCTTTCTTAGAAAGTTTAAACAGATTACCAATTGTTTTTGAAGGAAAATTTTTAGGTTATAATTTAGGAACAAGTCCTTTTGTTAAAATATTTGGTGGTTCACTTGATTTTGGTAAACTAGTTAATAGTTTTAGCAATGGTTCTTGGATATATTTACTTTTACCAATATTAGTTGGATTAGCTACTTTCTTCTCATTTAAATTAAATTCTGGAGTTAGTAGCGGTTCTGAAGAACAGCAAGATCAAATGAAGACAATGATGAATGTTATGCTTGTATTTATTATTTTCACTTCATTTTCAATGCCAGTAAGTATTATATTATATTGGGTAACAGGAAGTTTATTTACGGTAATTCAAGCATATATTATAAGGAGGAAAAAAGATGGTTCTAGAAGTAGTAAGTAACGAAGCAAAGAATGAAGAGGAATCTTTAAATAAATGTTTAGAAGATTTAAACGTTAATTTAAATGAGGTTTATTATTATACTTTAGAATCTGAAGGTGGCTTATTTAGTAAAAAGAAATATACTACATATATGACTACAAAATATGCGGTCAAGGAATATGTTAAAAATTTCTTAAATGATTTAGCGAAAAATATGAATACTTCTTTTAACACAGAGGTTAATGAATCTGAAGGTGTTATTTCAGCTATTATTGTTACTGATAATAATGCAGTATTAATAGGAAAAGATGGGAATACATTAAGTGCGATTCAAACCATTATAAGACAAGCAATTAGAAATTATGGGAATTTTGGAATTAAAGTTAATTTGGATGTTGCTGGTTATAAGGCAAAAAAAGAAAAAAATTTAGCTTATGAAGTTAAGAAAATTGCTAAAGAAGTAATGAAGACCAAAGTTGATGCTAAATTAGATCCAATGAATTCTTATGAAAGAAGAATAGTACATACTGTCTTAGCTGATTTCAAAAATATTGAAACTAAGAGTGAGGGTGAAGAACCTAATAGATATACAGTAATCAAATATAAAGAAAGTGAACAAGAATAATTGTTCATTTTTTTATGTAAATAAAATGTTTTTGTTGTCATATTTTATTTTTATTATGAAAAAAAAGTGTTATAATTTAATAAATAGGGAGGCTTTATGGAAGACACTAAAGAAAAAGAGCTTCAAAAAAGATTTGATGCATATGTTGAGGCATATACTTATTTAAATATAGATGATAAGAGGCATGAAATTATTAATAAACTTAAGATTATGATCTCGGAAATGATGATAAAATGTCAGGAAAAAGGAATATCATGTGATTTATTAATTAATAAAGAACTTACAGATTTAAATGATGATCCTTTATCTGAAAAAGATTTTTTAGAAGGTGTTTTTGTGTATATTCATACATTAGAGGATATAATAAATAGACTAGTTAGTAAATAAAAAAGGATGCTGAATCTGCGAAAAATGACACATATAGTGTAACAAGCCCTTATGAAGAAGATGATAACTATGAAAAACTATTACTTGGTCCAATTCCAGAACCAGAGCCAGAGAGAAAGATAGAGCCTGCTACTCCTAGAGAAGAGCAAGAGGTTCATCCAACATCTTGGTTACCAACAACAGGTGAAAGTAGTCTATCACATGATTTAGTTTTATTATCTGGTGCATATCTTATTTCTGCAGGTATGAAACTACAACGTTTAAAAAAAATTACTACTGCGATCTTTTCCCCTACTGAGGCAAAAAGTCAAGAAACACAAATTAAGTTTTAAAAAAGTGAACATTTTAATATGTTCACTTTTTATTTGTTTCTTTTTTTAAAACTTTTGTTTTTAAAGCGTGATATATATTGTTTTTTTTGGCAAGATTAAATGTAACAGGATCTTCATCATTTAGTTCTTGAATTTCTTCTAAATAAATTTTATGAACAAAAATTGGGAAATCTAATTCATCACTGATGATAATTCCATAATCATTTTTTTTATCATACCATTTCACTTTTCCTTCATATATTTTATCTTGTTCCATATGAATCCTCCCCTATATCTTGCGTAGGTAATGTATCTAATAGATTTTCCTCTAGTTCGCCGCTTTTAATGTTTTTCTTTAATATTTCTAAAGCTTGGGCTATTTCTTCCCTACTATCTTCTTCATTCAGCGTTTTTTTAACAATATTTCCGTCTGTTAGAACACCTATAAACCAATCTTGTCCATATATAATTAATGTGTAATCTTCTATATCTATTTCTCCCAATGAATCTTTTCCCTCTGACATAAATGTAATTCTGTTTAGTAAGTTATTTGCCTGTTCAATTTCATTTTTTGTTGTTTGCTGTGGATCTAATAACTTCATTGGTTTTCTTGCATCTTTGTATATAGCATTGACTTTGAAATCTCGTGGTTTGGTGTAGTCGTCTGAAGTTCCAAGAATTATTTGGGTTTCGGCATCTGTGTATAAGTCTTTTGGTAAAAATTGTTCATTTTTATCTAATATTTTTTTAAAGCGAAGATTTATATCACTATTGCCTTTACCTACTGTTACAAGTTCAATTTTTTCATTATTATTTTCATTTTCTTTGGAAACACTTATTATTTGATTTGCAGCTTGTTCATAAATTTTAAATAGCTTATTATCCTCTAATCTTGATACTCCGGCTGTTTCAATGTTATCAAAGCAGACGGTGTTTCCTCTTCGCCAGACCCAGCTTTGAGCAACTATTTTACCCTCTTTTTTTATGACAAAAATTCTACTATCTTCGTTTGTACAAGCATGCTTTAGTGAATCTTCGCTTTCTCCACCAAATGTAAAACAGCAATATGTTATATATCCAACTGCCATTTGCATGGAATCAGTTATATCTAACATTTCATATTCATATTCATCGGCTTTTCCTGTTATTTTTGGAATACTTGATCTATCTCTTTTTTTCATTTCTATGAAAGTTGTTATGGCATCGTCGACATCACTTAATGGGAAGTTTTTAAGCTTAATTAAAAATTCTAATTCTTTAGCTTGTGGTGGTAAGATTACTGTCATATCTTTCATTTGTTCTATAATGGCTTCTATTGTTATTTGTCCACCTAATAACTCATAATATAATTTCCATTCATTTATTAATTTTTCTATTGAAAGATCTTCACTTGAAATTTGTCCTGATAATATTTTTCTTATATTGGCATTTGGATTATTTATACCGCTTCCAAACAGAAAATTTACTAAGGCTTTTTGGACATCATTATGTTCTGGGCCTGTGTTAGTTATTACGTAATCTTCATTAACTGTACATAAACTAAATAGATTAAATAAATCATTTTTAGAAAATTTTCCATATTTTCCTTCTAATAGTTCTTGTGTTCGCTGCTTACCAAAAACCACATATAAAGTTGCGATAGAATCAGCCATTTCTTCTTCAGAATAGTCATGGCCTTCTTCGTATTCCATAGTGTTTGCTAATTTTTGAAGGCGCCTTACTTCTTTAGCATTTATATTTTTGATTTGCTGTAAAGAGAGGACGGAAAGACTAATATTTCCAAGTTTGGCCATTGATATTATTTGTGTTGGTTTTCCTATAGCTGATGTTAAAGCTGTCATAAAAGTAATATTTATATTGTTTTGTTTTAGATGACGATTAGTAGTTTGATTAATTGAATTTATAATGAGTTCTTTATCTTCATCTGAAAAAGCACTTTGTTTTATTTTTTCGCACATTTTGCTGCTAAGTAATAAAGCAATTCTTTTTTTAAATTCTTCATCTTCTATATCGTCAATATTCATAGCAATTACCCATATACTATTCCTTGTTAGAAGATAGTCTAATAATTGTTCAATATTATTATCATTAATAAAATTTTTTTTAAATAAAGTTAAATAAATTCCCGGTTCGAAAAATTCTTGTTCAAACAAGGCAATATCATCTAAATTATTTTTTAAATAGTCAGTAACAAAATCATTATAAAAATCAGGATCATGTGAGGCAACAGCTTCTAATATAGACACTGCTTTAGAATATTCTTTTGATTCTTTATCAGATTTTAGGCCTTCTATTAAAAATTTTGTTATTTTTTCTCTGTTTTTAAATAGTATTTTCATACATAAGTTGTCTAACATATCAGAATATATTGATCTATCTAGCATGCCTTCTAAGTAATTAAGACACATTTTTTCTAAAAATGATAATTCCATTATATCACCTCAAATGATAGTTTTTTATATTTTAGTTCATCTAAAATTGTATTTAAAAAAGTGATAATTATTCTTTTTATATATTCATTTTTTTCAATATTTATTTTTGAATATTCTAAAGTA
>CAZKKR010000049.1:0-4796 GCA_964553605.1 uncultured Muribaculaceae bacterium
GGGATTTTTTATTTATTATTTAGGGGTATCACATAATCAATTGCACCCATGGTGTATGAACCATTCTAGGACCGTTTTCATCTTCATATCCTTTGGCCCCATCTATAATATAACCTACACAATCAACTAATCTAACATCAGCACTAAAATCATCTATTTTTATTTTTGTAGCATTACTTGGAACGAATTTAGGCTCAGTTGTCATAATGGTTTTTCCTTGAGCTGACTGAGGTATCTCATCTAAAGTTCTTTTTCTTTCATATTCGTCTTCAATATTTGGGACGACTAGGTTTTCTAAAAATTTTTTTATAAAGGTTGATTTTCCTGTTCTAACAGCTCCTACTACACCTAAATATATATCACCACCTGTTCTTTCGGTGATATTTTTAATAATATCTATTTTTTCCATTTTTACCTCCTATAATCTATTTAAATATATGTGATTATTATCTTAATATGAAAAAAAAGATGTTTATAACATCTTATCTATATCTTTTGGTACTTTATCATTAATAACTGCTTCTATTATTTTATCTTGTTTTTCTTTTGAAACTTCTCTTCCAGTCATTTTACTTAATTCATTTATAACTTCTCTTAACGTTCCTTCGTTTTTCATATCATTTTGTCTTAACTTTTCGGCTAAATTTAATATCGTTTCCTTATTTACTTTGGTTTTTTTCTCTACTCTATTAAAAAAGCTATCTGAAAATTTCAATTTTAAAACCTCCTAAAATAATATATGTAGGAGGTTTGTTTTGTGTTATTCCTCACCTTTATTTTTGAAATTTAAAATAATCGGTGTTCCTTCAAAATCAAAGTTTTCTCTGATTTTATTCTCTAAATATCTTTTATATGAGAAATGAATTAGTCCTTTACTATTAACCCTAATATTAAAAGTTGGAGGACATGTTTTTACTTGATTTGCAAAATATATTTTTAATCTTTTATTTTTATATGTTGGTGGTAAGTTAAGAGCATATGCATCTGTTATAACATTATTTAAAGCACTTGTTTTAACTTCTCTATGAGCATTTTCATTAGCTTTTATTATTTTAGGCATTAATGTGTGAATTCTTTTTTTAGTTAGGGCTGACAAAAATACTATAGGGGCATATGGCATAAATTGGAATTCATTTCTTATTCTTTTAGTAAATTCTCTCATAGCTTTATCTTTATCATCGATTAAATCCCATTTATTAACGGCTAATATAACAGCTTTGCCGGCTTCTATGGCATAACCTGCTATGTGCTTATCATGTTCAATAATACCTTCTTCTGCATTAATAACAATGACGCAGACATTTGATCTATCAATGGCTTTTAGGGCTCTAAGTAAACTGTATTTTTCAACATTTTCATATACTTTCCCTTTTTTTCGCATACCAGCGGTATCAATTACGACAAAGTTTTTATTGTGATAAGTAAATGGGGTATCAACGGCATCTCTAGTAGTTCCAGCAACATCACTTACGATTACTCTTTCTTCATTTAATATGGCATTTACTAAGCTACTTTTACCAACATTTGGTCTACCTATTATAGAAAATTTAATAGTTTCTTCATCATATTCTTCTTCTATTTTATTAAAGTCTTTGGTTACTGTTTCAAGTAAATCATATATTCCTGTATTTTGTTCAGCACTTATTTTTACATATTCATCAAATCCCAAACTATAGAAATCGTATTCATTTTCTTTAAATAGTTTTGAATCAGCTTTATTAATAGCGACAATTACTTTTTTACCACTTTTAAGTAATATATCTCTTACGGTATAGTCACTTGCTGTTAATCCTTCTTTGCCATCAACAACGAATACAACAATATCAGATTCATAAATAGCTAGTTCGGCTTGTCCTTTTATTTCTGTGTTGAAGCCACCATCTTCTATTTCAATACCACCAGTATCAATTACAAAAAATGAATAATCTAAGAATTTAGCTGTTCCATATATTCTATCTCTAGTAACTCCAGGGGTATCTTCAATAATCGCTTCCTTACTGCCTACTAATCTATTAAATAGGGTTGATTTTCCAACATTTGGTCTACCTACTAGGGCAATTACTGGTTTTTTCATACTATCACCTCCGTATTTACAATTTTACTTTGATTTTTTATTTTTTTAGCTTCTTTCCCATATATAATAATGGCATTTTCTAATATAATTCCCATTTCAATATTGGATAACTCTTTTATTTCTATATAAATATTTTCGTTTAATTTTCGCATTATGCATCTATTTATAATGTTTTTTATACTACTTAAATCTTCTATTTTATATAAAAAGGAATCTTTAATTATTTCAATATTTATTTCTAATTCATTAAAATAATCTAAATATTCCAATTCTTCTTTGTCAATATTTATTATAATTCCATAGTTTTTATCTATATATGTTCCTACATTATAATATCCTTTAAGATTAATATCATAGTTTTTATTTATATTTTTTATTAGTTTTTCAATAGATGTTTTTGTTAAATCATTTATTTTTAATTCTTCTTTATTAATATAAATAGTTATATCTTTTCCTTTTAATAATTTCATGTGATCACCTAAAGTAGTTTATGAAATTATTTTAGGAGTGTTATTACATAGTTCTTTCGATTTTTTTATAGACTTCTTCTTTTCCTTCTTTATTCATACTTGAGAAGGTTATGAATTCATCACCAACAACTAAGTCTAAATCATTTAGTATTAGATTTCTTTGTTTTTGACTTAAAGTTATGCCAACTTTATCAGCTTTGGTTCCAACGACAACGGTTGGTATTTTATAATATTTTAAAAAGTTATACATAATAATATCGTCATTTGTTGGTCTATGTCTAAAATCAATTAATAAAAATACGCATTTTAGATTTTTTCTGTTAATTATATAATCTTCAATCATTAAACCAAATTTTTTTCTTTTTGTTTTACTTACCTGGGCATATCCATATCCTGGAGCATCAACTAAGTAAAACTGGTCATTAACATTATAAAAGTTAATAGTTTGGGTTTTCCCTGGTCTACTTGAAGTTCTGGCATAATTTTTTCTATTAATAATTGTATTTATGAAACTACTTTTTCCAACATTAGATCTACCTATAAGTAAATATTCTGCTTTATTATCAGTGGGGTATTGACTTCTTCTAATGGCAGAAATGGTTAATTCAACTGAATTTATTTTCATTTTAAAACCACCTAACTATGCGCCTCAATTATAACAAATTTAATATATAAAGTCAAAAAAGCATTTATTTTTTTAAATGCTTTTGAAATTTTGATATCGCGTGTTTAGCGCTTTCTTTTAAGCCTAAAGTGGATGAACTAGCTACTGCAAGCTCTATGGAATTAATAAAATTTATCTCTTTAAAATAATTTTCAATAATTTTGCTTACTCTTTCCATGTCTTTTTCTCTTGTTATAGTTTCTATTCCTAACTTTTTATATAAGTAACTTGAAAAATTTACTGGAAGCCCATCTATTAATTCTATAGGATAATCATTAACTATTATTCCATTTCTTAGTCTTATAAAAGGACTACTTAAATACATTTCGTCAAACATATCTATAGCGCCAGAGACAATATCTTCTGATTTACTTTTTCTTTCTCCAGGAAGAATTGTTCTAAAATCATTCATGTAACTAAGGCTTGATATGGCATTATATAAGCCTTCTTTTTTTATGTATAAGCTTCCCTTATAAAGTAATGCTGTTAATAAAATATTTTCTCTATTTTTTAAAATTAGTCTTTCTAAATCTTCAGGCAAATTATCATATAAAATAGGTTTAGTAAGTCTTCCGGCCATACCAAAATGTTTCCATGTTTTTAAGTCATATTTTAGAGCTTCATTTGATATAATCATAACTTTAAAGTGGACATCATCGTGATAAAATTTTAGGCATCCTAAATTTCTATAGAAGTTTGCTTTTTCTTTTTTTCTTTCTAGTACTTTTTTGTCAAAGTCATCAGAAAAGTGGTGCGGATTCATTTTAAAATCATCTATTAAAAATTCTTTAAAATCTTCTACTACTAGAATTATATCTTTGTCTGGTTTTTCATTTGTATCATACCCTGTTTGTTTAAATACACCTGAACCATAACCGATTGCGGCTACTGATTCTGGCATACTATCTTTTACACTTTGAATTAATTCTAAATTATCCATTTTATTCCTCCAATGTCATATATTCTATCACATTTTATTTGTATATGGAATATAAAAATTAATCATTTTTATATTTAATGTTTTTATAAACTTAGTTATTATGGCATATTATTTATTATGGAGTTTATATATTTTTGATATTAATTAATTTTATGAAAAATATTGACTTTTCTTCATTTATAAGGTATACTTATTCTTGTCTTGGGGAATTAGCTCAGTTGGCTAGAGCACCTGCTTTGCACGCAGGGGGTCATCGGTTCGAGTCCGATATTCTCCACCATTTTTGTATTTAACCATTGAATTTCAATGGTTTTTATTTAATATTATAATATATTGTATGGGAATGATATGTATGAATGGTGTTGATGATGTTGTTTCTTTTCTAAAAGAACATAGAAATTTTTATTCACAATATTTTGAAAAAGAAAGGCTAAAAAAGATTAAATATGGATATACATGCGATATAAATCAAATATTTTGTCATTTAAACAAAGTGCCAATTACGCAAACAGATTACTATTTATTAACAACAATAATATCTAAATATTTTGATTTAAATAACAAAAAAATACTATAAGTTGCATTCGGCTATATACATATCCTATCTAGTATAATAAAGGAAATATATTCGAGTGAAATTAAAGCAAA
>CAZKKR010000050.1:0-4776 GCA_964553605.1 uncultured Muribaculaceae bacterium
TACGAAAGGGGGAATATGTTAAGATTAAAAAATAATTTAGGTAAAATTAAAGATAAAACAAATTTAATTTTAACATCAATAACAGCATTTCTATTAGGAATGTTTGGTGTGGTAAATAATGTTTATGCGGTTAATAAAATTGAAGGTGGAGATGTTACAATTGAAAGCTTAGGAACCATTATCAAAAATTTAGCAACAAGAATTCAAGTTTTTGGTATAGTTCTTTCTTTTATAGCACTTGTAGTATTTGTAATTCAATTTATTATTGGTGATGATGAAACAAAACAAAGAAAGAAAAAAACAATTCTTTATACTTTAGCAGGTGTTGGCTTGCTTATATTAGTACCTAGTATTATTAATTTTGTAATTGATACATTAGGATAGGAGATAACCTATGTTAATGTTAAGTATTGGATCAGACATTAAATTTGGAGTTTTAGATATTTTAAGAGGTATTGGAATGGGAATTGTAAACATTATATTTGATACAATAGATGTATTATATGATGTAGCACATAAAATTAATAGTTTGAATTTCATTCAAATATTAGAAAATGTGGATAATTCCCCATTTACCAAAATATTTAATGCTTTTTTTATACTGGCGTTTGCATTACTATTTTTATTTGCTGTTTGGAAAGTAACTTTTAGAATACTTGATGCAGATACTAATGAACAACCCATGTTTGAATTAGTAAAAGAAATAGTAAAATGCGGATTTTTAATTTTTGGGGTTTATTTAATTTTCAATACAACTGTCAATTTGGGAATTAACTTATCAAATGCTGTTTATAATCAGTTTAATACAGGTGTTTCAACAATTGGAGACAATATGAAAACATCATATTTAACCATTAATGAAGCATGTTATAAACTAAAAGGTGGAGAAGATGAAGATAAGGATAATGTTAAAAAACTAAAAGAAAAATTAGATGGATATGCCGATACTTCATCAGCAAAAACAATGTCTGACTTTGAAAAATTAATAAGAAATGGAACACTAACAGCAAGTAAGGTTTCAGATTCTGGTGCCTTTTCGTTTAGGTGTGATATTTATAAACCGGGAATTTGGAATGATGGAGAAGATTATGCTTTTTCATATAATTTCTTATTTGGAATAGTAATTGGAGCTATCTTCTTATTTGCTGTAGGATTTGCGGTCTTAATGCTTGGAAGAAGGCAATTAGAACTGGCATTTTTACTTGTAATATCACCACTTGTAATTGCGACTAGTATAGGAAGAAAAGAACAAAGATCAGCATTATATCAACAACTAGCTTCTTTAGTATTACAAGCTGGAGCAATGATGCTTTTGATTGGTCTTACTTCAATTATGTTTAATGCAATTCAAAATAGTGCAGATATTAATGGACTTCCATATTTTACTAAAATAGTTACTCAAACGGTTTTATACTTAGGTTGTGCTATGATGCTTATGACAGGATGTACTTCATTAAATAGATTTATTGGTGAAAATGTTTCTGCTAATAGTGGTAGAGATATGATGATGGCAATGAGAGGTTTAGGTGGAGGTCTTGCAACAGCAACAGGAGTTGGAATTGGAGCAATTGGTGCTAGTGCAGGAATAGCAAAAGGAACTGTTAAAGCAGGTAAAGGAATAGGACAACTTGCTAAAGGAGGATTTCAATCGGCTAAAGGTATGTATGCTGGAATAGCTAGTATTCATCCAAAAATGAATCAAGGTATTGCTAGTAGAATGAATGAAAGAGTTGGTAAAGGAATTGGACAGATGATGAAAGGTAGTGACTTACAACAAAGTTCTAATCCAATAGCAAGAGCTTATGGAAGAATGTTAGAATCTCGTGGAGAAAGTGCAATGAAGGATGTTGCAAGTAAATGGGATTTTGCAAGTAACAAATATAATCCAGAATATCTAAGAGGTGGAGTATCACTTGCTCAACAAGGAATTAATAATATTAAATCTGGTTTTGGAGGAGCATTTAATAGTATAAAGAATATTGGTAGTCCACATAGTAGTAGATATACTTCAAGACCAAGAATCAGAGATTATGGAAATGAATCAGATAGAGTTTAGAGGTAGTTTATGTATATAACATTAAAAAGTATAAAGAGGAATTTAGGATTATTTAATCTGGAATTTGAAGATTTAATTTTAGGTGGAATAATCATATTAATTTTTACAATTTTATTTTTATTAAAATTTTATACAATATCAATAGTATTTATTGCTTTTGGTGTCTTATCATTGGTTCCAATGGATTTTAGTAAATGTAATAGAATGTATAAATTATTTATTTTATTTGTTAAATATTTATTTAAAAATAAGAATTACTTCTATTACAAATAAAAGGGGGTGTAGATGAAGAAAACAAAAGAAGAAAGAAAACAAGCAAGAGAATTAAAGAAAAAACAAAAAGAAGAAAAACTAGTTGCTAAGATGAGGTTGAAAGCTACAAATAAATATTTAGATAAAAAGACAATGAAGAAAAAAATACAAAACTCTCAAAATTTTGTTAATATTAGTGAAATAAAGGATAACTGTCTTATTAAACTAAAAACTGGAGAAGTAGCTTTATTTTACAAAGTAAGTCCAATTGATTTATCACTTACAAATGATAATGAACAAAAAGTTTTCTATCATACATTATCAAAATTATATAGATTACCTTTTACAATAAAAGCATATAAATTTGATGAAAAAATTAATCTAAATATTAATAAAGAAAACTATGAGAAATTAATAGAAGAAAATAGTGATAGTAAAATTAAACAAGATTTACTTGTAAATAATTATAATTTTATTGGAGCAATAGAAGAACAAAATATGACATCTGCTAGTTCTTATTATTTTGCAATTATTTGTAAAAATAAGGAAGCACTTGATAAAGCAAAAGAAGATTTTGAAAGAACTTGTGATGCGATAGTTCCTAAGTTAGATATAGAACTTGTTGATAATAAAAAGTGGCTTATTAAAGTATTTACAAATTTATATTATTCTAATACTAATTTAGATCAAATAATGTATTATGATTTTATGGACTTATTATCACCACTTAGAATTTCAGAATTACCATCATATTTAAAAGTAGATAATGAAGAAATACAAATGGTAAGTATTAAAAATTATCCATTATTTATTGAACATGGATTCTTAGATAGAATAATTAATTTACCAAATGTTAAAGCGAGTGTAACTATTAAAGATACAATTGAACAATCAAAATTATTAAGTGTATTAAATAGTAGTTTTAAAGCAGTTTTAGCTGATTATAATTCTTCTAAAAATTTAAGTGATGTAACAGAAATGCAATCACTTATGAATAACTATAAATTACTTATAGAGCAAATATCTGCAAATGATGAAAAGGTTAAAGAAGTATCAATTATTTTAGCTATAAGTGGTACAAAAAAGCAAAGAGAAGAAATATTAAAAGAAATTAGAACTAATGCTGAATTATATCAAATTAAAGTTGATGTTCCAAATTTAAGGCAAATGTCTGCATGGCAAGGATTTGAACTTACTGATAAGGGATTACCTGATTATGCAATGTATTTACCAACATCTACTTTAGCATCAGCATTTTTCTTTACTGAAAATTATCATAATGATTCTACAGGTTGGCTTATGGGAGAAGATTGTAACTATGGACTTCCAACATTCTTTGATCAGTTTACATTAACTAAAAATAGAACTGGTCATAATATGAGTGTAATAGGTACAACTGGAAGTGGTAAGAGTTTCTTATTAAAACTACTTATTACTAATGAATTTGCCAGAGGAACAAAACTATTTTTATTTGATATAGAAAATGAACTTGAAAAATTAACTAATAGATGTGGTGGAGAATATATAGACTTATCTAGTAAAAGTTTAATTAATCCACTTCAAATTAGATATGTTTCTACTGATGATGATGGCGAAACATCAATACTTGGTAAACATTTAGGATTCTTAGAAAATTTCTTTATTACAGCATTTGAAGATATATCAGAAAAAGAACTTGTTGTCCTTCTTGATATAGTAGAGAAATTTTATAATTCAAGAGGTATAACTAAGAAAACTACATTAGAAGAATTTGAAAATATGACAGCTAAAGATTATCCAATATTTTCTGATTTATATGCTTATCTTTTAGAACAACAAAGAAATACTAAAACAAAGGAATTAGAGAGAATTTTAGTTAATATTGAAGTTCTACTAAAAAGAATGGTTACAGGGCAAGATGGTAATTTATATAATGGTATAACGACTATTGATTTGAGTAATAATCTAGTCGTTTTTAATTTACAAGAATTATTATTTAATTCATCTCGTAGATTAATCAATACTCAAATGATTAACTTACTTACATATTTAAGTAATGAGATTGTTGATAATAAAAAGAAAAATGATAAGAAAAATAAAAAACAAAATATGCTTATAGTTGTAGATGAATTCCATTATTTCATTGATGAAGATAATCCAACACTATTAAAATATTTTGGTCAGATGGCAAGAAGATTAAGAAAATATAATAGTGGTATAGTTGTCGCAACGCAACAACCATCAGATCTAACTACATCTGCAGGAGTTTTAAGACATGCTTCAAGTTTATTTGGAAATTGTCAATATCAAATAACAGGAATGCTTAAAGATAACGACTTACAAGCTATTGAAAAAATATATGCTAATACACCACTTACTGAAACTCAAAAGAGCTTTTTAAGTAAATGTGGTCAAGGACAATTTTTAGTTAATATAACTAATAAAAATAGACTTAGAATTAATGTTTTTGCAACACCACTTCAACTTTA
>CAZKKR010000051.1:0-4507 GCA_964553605.1 uncultured Muribaculaceae bacterium
ATATATTTACTATTTATAGTTATTCAAAAGTTATTATAAAATAAAACTTCCTAATAAGGAAGTTTTTTAATGGTCTTCTATGTGATTAAATAATATACCTATATTAATAATTCCGGCAATTCCTACTAAAATATAAATTATTTTTTCAAGTATTGTTCCACTGCCAAAAATCATAGATACTAAATTAAAATCAAATAGACCTATTAATCCCCAGTTTAGAGCTCCGATGATTGTCAACACAAGACAAGTTTTTTGTAAAATTTCCATTTTTCCACCTTCCTTTTTCTATAACTAGCATATCCAAAAAAATATAAATTATTCATTCATATTTTTAAAAATAATTTAATATAATTAATCAGAAATTGAGGATGGTGAATTAATGAAAAAAATTATTGTTATTTTATGTTTTTGCTTGTGTATTTCTGGATGTGGTAATTACACGGTAAAAGATGCTCAAAAAGATTTGGAACGAAAGATAGATAAATTAAATGGTTATAATTTGTCTGGGGAAATGGAAATAATAAATAATGATGATGTATATAAATATGATGTGGAAGTTTCTTATAAAAAAAATGATAAATATAGAGTTTCTTTAAAAAACAAGACTAATAATCATGAGCAAATAATTTTAAGAAATAATGATGGTGTTTATGTTTTAACACCAACGCTTGGAAAGAGTTTTAAATTTCAAAGTGACTGGCCATATAATAATTCGCAAGTATATTTGTTGCAAACTTTACTAGCTGATATTCAAAATGATAGTAAAAAAGAATTTAAAAATACAAGTTCAAATTATATTTTTAAAACAAAAGTAAATTATCCTAATAATAGTGATTTGGTTAGTCAAAAAATCTATTTTGATAAAAAACTTAATCCTTTAAAAGTTGAGGTTTTGAATAATGAAGAAGACGTTTTAATTAAAATGACTTTTAATAAAGTTAATTTAAATTCTAAGTTTAAAGAAAATTATTTTACTTTAGATGAAAATATGGAGGTTTCAAAGAAATTTGAAAAAACTAAGTCTGTTAGTAAAATTGATGAGGAAATATATCCAATGTATATTCCAAAAGACACCAAACTTACTAATAAGGAAATAATTAATTTAGATGGTGGCGAGCGTGTAATAATGACCTTTGAAGGTGCGAGCCCATTTATGCTTATTGAACAAACAGCCTCAATATCTGATGATGAATCAGTTGTTTCAGTTGACGGCGAACCTTTTCAAATGGCTGCCGGTGTTGGTATGATTAGTGACAATATGGTTTCTTTTATTAGTGGTGGCATTGAATATTATGTAGTATCTAATGATATGAGCGATTCCGAACTTGTCAGCGTGGCAAATTCTGTATCAGTTTTACCTGCAAGCAAATAAAACTTTTAAAATAAGGTTAAATGTGTTATAATTAACGCAGGTGATATAATGACAAAAGGAAATAACACAAAAAAGAATAAAAAGAAAAAAGTAAATAATGAGAAAAATTTCAAACAGGAAGCAGCCGTAGTTAGCGAAGAAAAAGTTGATGAAGTTAGCTTAAAAGAGAAACAAAAAGTTAATGAAGATAAAAAAGAAACTATTGAAAGAGTACGCAGGGAATTACATTTTGAAAAAAATGACAGCGGTGATGAACTTTCAAAACTTGTTAAAATAGTTTTACTTGTAACAGCTATTATTATTGTATTTTATTTTATAACTACTTTTGTTACACGAAAGGCAAATGCGATAAACACAGTTAAAAAGATAAAAACAAATGATAAAGCAGAAATTCAGTATGAAAATTTGATTATTGGATCAATGCTAAAGATTGATGGCAAGTTTTATGTTTTAATTGAAAAGGATGGAGACGAAAAGCTTACTGAATATGAAACTTCTATACAAACAATTAAGGCAAACGATGAAGCCCCAAAAATTTATACGGCTAATTTAACTGACAGTTTTAACAAAATTTATTTATCTGAAGAAAGTAATTATGATTCTGATTTAACTAAATTTAAAGTGAGTGGAACTACACTAGTTAAAATTAGTGATCATAAAATTGAAAAAACTTATGATAAATATGAAGATATTAAAGGCGAACTTGAAAAACTTCAATAAGATACAATTATACATTGTATCTTTTTAATATTTTTTTGTAATTTATTTAAAAATTTATGGTATACTTTTATTGTAACGTTAGAGGGTTGATATTATGAAAAAAAGTGAAGAAACTACAAAAAAGCGAATAGAAAAGTTGTCGGCTTCTTTGGGTGACTTTGATATATTTAAAGAAGAAAAAGAAGTTAAAACTTCTCCAAAACCTACCACTTCTTATTTTAGAACTAGCGAAGTAGTTATACTTTTGCTTTTGACGACAGTTGTTAGTTTATTAATGGGTGGTCTTGTAATGTATAAGCTTAGTTATAGTAGCGGAAAACTTATTGACAATTCCCTTCGTGAGTTTATAAAAAACTATGAATATATTACAGAAAATTATTATGACAAAGTTGATAAAAATAAGTTGATTGATGCGGCTATTGCTGGCATGCTTGAAACCTTAGATAAGAATTCTAGTTATGTTGGTTCTACCGATAGCAGTTTTAATATATTTTTAGAAGGTAACTATAAAGGTGTTGGCCTTCAAGTATATAATGATGAAAAAATGAATGTTGTTATATATAATGTTATAGATAATTCTCCAGCTAAGGCTGCAGGACTTGAAACGGGAGACATAATTTTAAAAATAAATGAAAAAAGCGTTCTTGGGAAAACTACAGATGAAGTTTCTAAATTGATTAGGAAACAAAAAAATGAATTTAGTATTACGGTTAAAAGAGGCGAAGAAGAAAAAGTATTTAAAATTAAAGTTTCTGATATTTCATTAAAGTCAGTCGATTCAGAGGTCATTGTTAAAAATGATAAAAAAATAGGCTATATCAGAGTCACTATTTTTGCCAATAATACAGATAGTCAATTTAAAAAGCATTTAGAAAAGCTTGAAGAAGATAGTATCGATAGTTTAATAATTGATTTGAGAGATAATTCTGGTGGTCATTTAACAACAGCTGAAAATATTATTTCATTATTTTTAGATTCTTCGCATCCAATTTATCAAATAAAATCGAAAACTGGAGTTAGCAAATATTATTCTAAAGGGAAAACCACTAAGAAGTATAAAATAGCTGTGATAATAAATGGTGATAGTGCATCAGCTTCAGAAGTTACAGCTTCTGCATTACGTGAACAATATGGAGCAACTGTTGTTGGGCAAAAGTCTTTTGGAAAAGGTACGGTTCAAGAATTGCAAACTTTAAATAGTGGTGAACAGTATAAACTTACAACAAAAACATGGTTAACCTCTAATGGTGATGAAGTTAATGGTAAAGGTATTACTCCTGACGTAGAGGTTTTACTTGATGAAAAGTATAATACGGATCCAACAGAGGCTAACGATAATCAACTTCAAAAAGCTATAGAGAGTGTGTTAAAGTGATATCAAATTTTTGATATCCTTTTCTTTTTTTATAAAAAGATATATAATGTATTTAAGGAGCGAGATTATGAGTAAGTTAAATAAGGGAGATCAGCTTCAAATACAGTGTTATAAACACGATGGTAAAATCCATCGTTGTTGGGACGAAGCCGTAGTGCTTGATATCAAAAAAGATTATGTCGTTTTTGGAAATGAAAAAACGCTTGTTACTGAAGCTGGAGGAAATACGTGGAGAACGAAAGAGCCGGCAGTTATGTATTTTTTTAAAAACAAATGGTACAACATAATTGTTCAATTAAAAAAAGAAGGTGTTACATATTATTGTAATATTGCTTCACCATTTATTATTGAAGAAGATACAATTAAGTATATTGATTATGATTTGGATTTAAGAATTTTTCCTAATGGTAGTTTTAAAATATTAGATAGACAAGAATATAAATATCATAAAAAGAAAATGAATTACTCTGATGATTTAGATGTGGTTATAAGGCATGCTCTTTCAGAACTTATTACGGATTATCAAAAAGGAGTTAGTATGTTTGATATAAATGTTAATATGAAATATGCTTCTCTTTATCAAGAATTAAAAAGTGACAAATAAATGTCATTTTTTTTATTTTTTATCATATATTATAAGGAAGGTGAAAATGTTTTTTTCGATTTGACTTATTTTGGAAAACGTGATATTCTATTGGTGCATTTGGCGGAAATTGACAAAAAAACACAAAAAAAATAAAAAAAATCAAAAAAAATGTTGACTTCTTCAAAATGTTCTGATATATTAAGTGGGTACTTTTGAAGGGAAGCCTTATTTGACAATAGTTTTTTTAAAAAAAAGTAAAAAAAACTATTGACTTCAATTTGTACATTTGTTATATTAGAAGTACCGCTTGAAAAGTGGTATGAATGATCTTTGAAAACTGAGCAAAATGTCAATTCATTAAATTAGCTAGGAAATAAATTTTGATAAAAAATTATTTTTTTTATGAGAGTTTGATCCTGGCTCAGGATGAACGCTGGCGGCATGCCTAAGACAT
>CAZKKR010000052.1:0-4246 GCA_964553605.1 uncultured Muribaculaceae bacterium
TGATAAATACTCTTACCATCAGCAGATTTAATATCTTCATTTGCATAAATATTAAATTTAATACCTTTTAATGATTTTGTTTCATAAATAATAGTTCCATCTTTTACAACTGGTACTTCACCTTTTTTATCAATTTTAATTTGTCCTTTAATAACTTTATTAGCAAATTTAACAGTTATAACTGCACCATGTTCTGTATATTCAAATTCAGAATCGTTATCGATAGTAAATTCTAATCCATCAGTATTTAATAAATAATTTTTTGGACTTGATATTTCAACTAATTTATAATGACCTGCTTCTAATTTTAAATATGTTTGGAATTTTCCTTCTTCATCTGTTTTAAATGTATCATAAGTTTTTCCAGCAACATATTGAGATACATATTTATTAGTATCTACATTTAGAATTTTAAATGTAGTATTTGCTATTGCTATAGTTTTACCAGTTTCAGAATCTACTTTTAATACTTGTAAATAAGCTGATAACTTATTATTTAAAATATTATAATAATGTTCTTTTGGACTATTTTCATCAACAATAATTGTAAAATCTTTGATCTTTTCAAATCCATAATCAGTATTTACTTGATGTAATGTCCAAGTTCCATATACTAAATCAAATTCTGCATACCCCTTTTCATCTGTTGTAACAGTTTTTAATACTGTACCATCTGGATAAGAAATTTCAAATTTGATTCCCTTTTCTGCTCTTAAGAATGTTGTATTTCCATCAACATAATCATATTGTTTTAAAATACTAATCTTGTTTTCAATTACATTTTCTACAACATTCATAGTAACATTTGTATGACCTTTACTGTCAAAGTCATATTTAGTTTCATCAAGATAATATCCTTTTGAAGGTGATATTTCTTTTAAGTAATAAGTACCGTATGGTAAAACATTATCACTTTTTCCATATCCATTTTCATCTGTTGTAATTCTTGTTATTTCAGTTCCGTCAGTTCTATATACCCCATAAACTGCTCCTGCTAAAGTAGCTTGTCCTTGTGCAACTTCTGTAACACTATCTGCTTTATTCATATCAACGCTACCTAAATAAGCATTAACTTTAACAGTTGCTACAACTGGATCAACTCTACCTGGAACTAACATATTTTGAATTCCATCTCCAGAGAAAATCTTATAATCTTCTTCATAAGGCATATTTTTTACCATTCTAATTGTTATATCATCATTTGTTGTTGGTGTAATAACTAGATTGTTTCCATCAACAGAATAATTAGCTCCTGTGACAGTTACACTATAATTACCTAAAACTCCGTTTGTATCAGTTAATGTAATTGTTTCACCAACTTGTGCTGTAAATGTTCCACCATTAAATGATGGTTTTGTATAATGATTTGCAATTAATCTTTCAATTTCTGCTCTTTCATTAGAATAATCTAAAACACTTCCAGCAGCATATCTTTCTGTAGTAAATTTTACATTAGTGCCATTACCTAATATAGTTTCCCATAACATTCCCTGAGTTGCTGCTCTATATTTTACTGTCGCATGTCCGGGATATGTATAACCATAATAAGCAATAAGCATTATTCTTTCTTTTATTGATGTTGGTAAACCTGTTGCTTCATAACTTGTTTGTGGATAAGTTGTTCCTTCAGGAGTACCGGGTTCAATACAATATGCAACCTTACCATCAATAGTGTAGTATTTCCAATACCACGAATGATGATTATTACCATTTTGATCTTTTCTATCATAGTAATAATCTGTATTATCTTTTGTTAATGTTGCAGCATGAACGTTTGTAGTAGTAAATCCACATACTAACAAAAGTCCAAGTACTAACAACATACTCTTTAAATTAATCTTCATTTTTCCCCCTTAATTTTTCACATAAAAAAACACCAATTATTTGGTGCATATTCTAAATTAATCATATTTTGTCCAGTCAATTTGTGATTTATATCTATTACAATTGCCTGAATTACAGAAAACATTAACAAAGTATCCAAGTATAGTACCATCTTTTGCTGGTACAGCATAGCAAGTACAATAATTAATATCAACAGTATCCAAAAATGCAATCTCCTCACTTGCTTGTTTACAAGCACTTTTTGTCTTAGTGTTTGTAACACCTTTATGTTCTTGATAATAAAAATCGTTCGGATCTGGATCCTTTGAATTGCTAGTAGTATTATTGTTTGTTGAATTATTATTTGATGTATTATTATTACTAGCTGTATTATTATCATTTTTTACTTCATCATTTGTTTCCGATGATGTATTGCTAGATTGATTTGAATTACTATTTGTTGAATTTGTACTAGGTGTATTAGTATTTACTGATGAATTACTATTACTTCCTGTATTATTGCTCTTTGTAGATGAATTATTACTCGTAGAATTATTTTTATTATTCTTTGATATATTTGTACTATTATTTTGAGTATTATTCTCTACATTTGTTTTTGTTTCTTCCTCTTTAATATTTTCTGCTGTTGATTCTTCCTCTAAAGAATCTGTTTCTTCTTTGATAACTTCTTCATCTTTTGAAGATTCATTATCAGCTACTTCAGGTATTATTTTATTACCTGAATTTGTTTCTTTTTTCATTTCTACTCTTGTATAAAGGGTAATTGATATACCGATAATCATAATCAGTACTATAAAGCTAATAATCACAAGAGGTTTTTTGCCTTTGTTTTTCACAAAAATTCCTCCTTCTTAAATCACCCTAATTATACCGCAAAACAATTAAATTGTCAGCGTTATGTTGATATTTCTTCAAAATTGACAATTGGAATATCTTGAAGTGGCGTACAATGAATATCTAACATTTTATGATAATCATTTATTCTATTATATAAAACATTTATATAAATAGCTACTTCTTGATAATTCTTAGTAGAAATATCTAAATTTGCTAGTGTTCTAAAATATTCTGGAACACTAATACCTAAGTTATTTGCTCTTTCTTTAATTTTTATTTTAAGTTCCTCAGGTATAGACACTTTTACAATATCACTCAACTTTTTTCTCACCTCCTCACCAAATAAAAAAGAAGATCTATTTTAAATCTTCTTCATACAATGTTTCTAATGCTAACCATGCTTTAACAATACAACTTTTCTTAATAGGATAAACTGTCCTCTCACTTACTTCCATTATTTCGGCAATATATTCTAATGATTGATGAGCAATTAATCCATAGGATAAAAATATTGCTTCTCTTTTAGTTAAACCTTTTGATAAAGATATAATCGAATCATAAAAATTAGAAGCCCATATCATTTTATCATACTTTTCCATTACTGCTCTTTCTTGTGAACTCATTGTACTTCTTTGACTAGTCCAATCTTTATAATCATAAGATGCAGAAATATTAACTAACTCTTCTGGTTTTACATTATAGTAAAACTTAACTCCATTAAACTTGGAAAACATTCGAGATAATTTTGATTTAATTTCTGAAATATTGTATTCATTACATTCTTTTTCTGGAATTAATGATACACTAGTTTCATTTGCTTTTGCATTATCAATTACTAAACTTGGTAATTCATAAAACTTATCTAATGTTAAATTTAAATTCATCAAATCTTACCTCCTTCCAAAGTAAAAAGAGACCAAAGGTGGTTGATTACCTTTAAATCTCTTTTACTTACCTACTAGCAATATAATAATTGTCTGTAAAATGCTTTCACAAGCTCAACCCACCTGAAATTTGCCTTATATTCTAATGGAAAAAATTGGAATTGTCAAGGTTTAGCCTTAAAAACAAATAAAAATGAGTTTTCTTCTTCGCAGAATTAACTCATTTTACTTCATTATACACTATTGACATGAAATGTCTAGGCAAAAAACTCGCAAATTTCTTGCAAAAAAACTGCGAAAAAACTGCAAAATTCCTGCAATGATTTACTTAACCCCTTTTATTTCCTCGCTTTTCAATCATTTTTAAAATAGAATTTACTTTAAAATATTTTATTAAAATTTTTAAATAATTATATCTTAATTTTGCTAATATTTTATTCTTATATGTTTTTTGTAATAATCCACCAGCTGCATTTTTATTATCTGCTATTGATAAGAAAGTTAAATATTCTCCACTATCAAGTACTTTTTGAAAGAATATATGTAAATCATATTCATCTTTAAACATTGAATATCCATCAATATCATTTCGTTCTTTATTAATATAACTTTTATTAGAATATTGTTTATATTCTGAGAGATTAATTGGATAAGTATAATCATTTCTAACTTCAATGTTA
>CAZKKR010000053.1:0-3789 GCA_964553605.1 uncultured Muribaculaceae bacterium
TAAAAAAGAAAGACCTTGTATTCTATTATAAAAATGAAGATTTATATTCTTATCTTCATAGCCTTTGACTATTTCAAATCCCCTACTTTTCATGAATTTTCCTCCTCATTTTTATAATAGAATACAAGGTCTTTCTTTTTTAAACTTTTTTGAACATCTATTACTCTTTGATTAGAAGATCCACAGTATTTTAGTTTTGGATTTTTAAGTTTAATTTTAAATTGTCCATCGACTAGAACGTCTATGTATTTAAATATTTCTTTATCTTTTAATTTTTCCAATAAGAACCCACTCCAAACCCAAAGATTCTTCTTAGGAAATTTTTCTTTGAAGGCTTTGGCTAATTTAGTTGATCCTTCAATGTTTTTTGGATGAAGAGGTTCTCCTCCAAGAATAGATAGTCCTTCAATATTTTGTTTTTCGCAAAGTTTCATTATTTCATTTATTGTTTCATCTGTGAAATCTATACCTTCATTGAAATCCCAGGTTTCAGGATTAAAGCACCCTTCACAGTGAAAAGTGCATCCTTGCATAAAAATGGAAACCCTGATTCCAGGGCCGTTTGATATATCCATTTTTCTTATTTTACTATATTTCATTTAAGCATCCTTGTTATCGATGTGAAGGACACGTTCTTTTATTTCTTGAGTTCTACCTTTATTCCAGAAATTACTTCCGATATATCCGCAAGTACGTCTAGCAACATTTAGAGTATCATGGTCTCTATTGCCGCAGTTAGGACAATACCATTCTAAATTATCATCTATTAGTATTTCCCCATCATATCCACATTTTTGGCAGTAATCTGATTTGGTATTTAATTCGGCATACATTATATTATCGTAAATGAATTTGATTACTTCCATAACTGCTTCTAAATTGTTTGTTAAGTTAGGTGTTTCAATATAAGATATAGCGCCACCAGGACTTAATTTTTGGAATTCACTTTCTAGACTTAATTTAGTGAAGGCATCTATTTCTTCAAAAACAGGAACATGATATGAATTTGTGATATAGTCTCTATCAGTTATTCCTTTAACTTTTCCAAATCTTTCTCTTAGTTTTTTAGCAAATTTATAAGTTGTAGATTCGATTGGTGTTCCATAAACACTGTAATCAATGTCTTCAGCGGCTTTCCATTCAGCACATTTATCGTTTAATTTTTGTAAAACTTTAAGGCCAAAATCTTTTCCTTTACCGTTGTCAGTATGAGAATGACCAGTCATGAATTTAACACATTCATATAAGCCGGCATATCCTAAGCTTATAGTTGAATATCCGTGGTGAAGTAAATCATGAATGCTTTCCCCCTTCTCTAGTCTAGCTAGGGCTCCGTGTTGCCAAAGAATTGGCGCCGCATCTGAAGTTATTTTAGACAATCTTTTGTGTCTTGCTTGCAAGGCTCTATGACAAAGCTCTAATCTTTCTTCTAAAATTTCCCAGAAGGTATCCATATCTTTATCTGATGATAAAGCAACGTCTGGTAAATTGATGGTGACAACACCTTGATTAAATCTACCATAATATTTTCCTTTACCTTCGACATAATTTAGGGCCTTAGCAACGTTTCCCCTACTTATTGATCTATCTGGTGTTAGGAATGAACGGCATCCCATACAAGGATAGCATTCCCCTTCTCCATATTCGTTTTTCTTAAGTTCAAGCATGATTTTTTCAGATATATAATCTGGAACCATTCTTTTAGCTGTACATTTTGCAGCTAATTCAGTTAAGTAATAGTATTTGCTTCCCTTTTTAATATTGTCTTCTTCTAGGACATATAAAAGTTTAGGGAATGCTGGAGTTATATATACGCCTTTTTCATTTTTCATTCCTAAAATTCTTTGGTTTAGAATTTCTTCAATAATCATGGCAAGTTCATCTTTATATTCTTTAGTTTCTCCTAAGTATAGATTAACGCTTAAGAAAGGAGCTTGTCCGTTGGTTGTTGTCATTGAATTTATTTGATATTGGAATGTCTGTACTCCATCTTCTACTTCTTTTTTTAAATCTTCTTTAGCAAATTTTTCAGCTTCGGCTTTTTTAAAACCACGTTTTTTATATTTATCTAAATATATTTCATAACTACTTCTTACAAAAGGTGCGAGATGAGTCATAGTGACTGTACACCCACCATATTGGCTTGAAGATACAGCTGTGATTATTTGGGTTGCAATGGTCATAGCAGTTAAGAATTTATGAGGTTTTTCAATCATAACACCATTTATGTTGGTACCATTTTGTAGCATATCTTCTAAGTTTATTAAGTCACAGTTGTGTAGTGCATTTTGAGCAAAGTAATCGGCGTCATGGAAATGAATTATTCCTTCATCATGGGCTTTTACTATGTCTTCAGCTAATAAAAATCTTCTGGTTATATCAGTGCTGGTTATACCAGCTAAATAATCTCTTTGAGTTGTAACTATTCTAGCATTTTTATTTGAATTTTCGGTATTCCAATATTCTGATTCACCATCTATCAACTCTTTAATAGCTAGATCGGTTGTATTACTTTTTCTAACCAATTCTCTAGTATATCTATATGTAATATATTTTTTAGCTAGCTCGAATTTTCCTATTTTCATAAGACGTTTTTCAATAATATCTTGAATGTCTTCAACTAGGATTCTTTTTTTACCTAAGCCTTCAATATATTTTACAATGTTTTTTATTTCTCTTTCACTTGCTTTATCTTCCTCGTCTACTTCATTGTTAGCCTTGCCGATAGCAGCAATTATTTTTTGTGGATCATAATCAACGACATGTCCGTCTCTTTTAATTACTTTCATAAAACACCCTCCTATGTTACAGACCAAGTATAGCACATTTGTTTGGAAGTATATTGTTGCATTTGCAACTTTTGTAAAAATATTTTATAATAGTGTCAGGTGATGTAAAGTGGCAAGTATTTTCAAGGATATCAAGACAAAAGACAAGTGGAAATTACTCAAGGAATTAGAGGCAACAAGGTTATATTTTTCCAAAAACACAAGTTTATTAAGGAGTATTAGTAAGGCAAATTTGATAGGTATTTTGGATAGTGGAAATGTTCAGATTATAAGAACAGACTATAATGGTAATATGATAATCATCTCAGATTTAAAAGAAGGGGATGTTTTTAGTACAAAATTTTCTCTTTTGGATAATGCAGAATATGATATTATTGCCAAAGAAAATGCGAAAATTATTTTTGTCGATTATGATTATATTTTAAGTGGCACTCAAAAGAAAAGTAGTTATTATCAGAAATTTTTGATCAATTTAATTGAAATAATGGGTGATCTTATTTACTTTCAAAATAAAAGAATAAATGTTTTAACAAGAAAAACGATTCGTGAAAAACTACTTGAGTATTTTCATAATGAGTCTAGAAAAAAATTCACTAAAACTTTTACTCTTAATTTTAACTATACAGAGCTTGCAGAATATTTATCAATTGATAGATCGGCAATGATGAGGGAAATTAAACATTTAAAGGAAGACAAAATTATTGAAACTAGTGGTAAAAAAATAAGGCTACTTAATTAATTCTTTGACTATTTTTATATATTATTTTATAATGTATTTAAGGAGGACGAGATAATGAAAAAATACATTTCAGAATTTGTTGGAACATTTGGTTTAACATTTTTTGCATGTGGCGTTGCAGTAGTAGTCGGTTGTTCGACACCAGCTGGAATAACAGCTACGGCATTAGCTTTTGGGCTTGTTATTGTGGCTATGGCATATTCAATAGGTAGTGTTTCTGGATGTCATATTAATCCAGCAGTAACATTAGCTATGAGAGTG
>CAZKKR010000054.1:0-3787 GCA_964553605.1 uncultured Muribaculaceae bacterium
GGTGTATGCACATTAGTATCACAAAAGAAAAAACCATTTATTGGTGATAAAAAATTCTTTGAACACTTCGGGTTCAAAGTTGTAGATACTATAAATGATTATGAATTAATGGCCCTTTCTTTTGATGATAAAGAAACACCTAAATTTAGTGATAGTACTAGAAAAATGGAAATTGATAGTCAAGATTTCACAATCTATTACTCTAATGAATGTCCTTATGTAGAATACGAAGTAAAAGAATTATCGGATTATGCTAAAGATAAGAAAATAAAATTAAATTTCATAAAAATAGATTCATTAGAGAAAGCCAAAAACGCCCCATGTGTATTTAATAACTCGGCAAACTTGTATAAAGGAAAGTTTGTTTCAAATACAATTCTTAATGCTAATGCCTTTGAGAAATTATTGAAATGAAGCATATAATTGTGCTAAATGATGAGAAAACACATTGTAAATAAAAGCTATGCAATACAATTATAAAGATAGAACTATCAATAAAACATTTTTATAATAAAATATATAGGAGTGAGATAATGCAAATAAAAAAATTTAACGAATTAACTAAAGATGAATTAAATAATATTATCGATGTTCATTATAATCACTGGGTAAAATTTAGCCCTAAAATGACAAAAGAAAATACAACATATAAATTTACTAAACTATATACTAAAGATGAACTACCATTTGGAATTGCCCTTACCAATGATTCGGATAATATAATCGGATTTTGTGTCTTCAAAATAGAAAACTTAAAAAAATATCCAGAAATATTTCCATGGATTTCTGATGTAATGATTTTGAAAAAATATAGGGGAAAGGGATATGGAAGAATATTATTACATTATGGTGAAAAAATTTTAAAAGACCTTGGGTATAATAAGGTATATGTGTGGACTGATCAAGCCCCTGAGTTTTATAAAAAACTAGGCTTTATTTATAAACAAGAAGTAGAAAAAAATGAAGGCGGTTTTGGTCAACTATTTTATAAAAATATATAGTATTTTAAATAAAAATCTCTATAAAAAAATTATGGAGATTTTTATATAATTAAAACTCAACCTAAATTTTAGTAAATTCAACCAACTATTTATTTAACAAAATATTAAAACATATATAATTAAGCTTAGGAGGTAAACTATGAAAAAGAAAATATTATTAGGAATACTATTAATAACGCTATGTCTAACCGCCTGCACAAAAGAAAAAACAGTTTCAAAAGACGCTTTAAAATTTAAAAAAGAATATGAAAGCTTTAATGAAAAAAAGAATGATTATTTTGAATACCGAGACTTAGATATCGATGAAGATAATCCATTTATTTATAAAACGGCTGAAGATATAGTAAAGAAAATTGAAAATAAAGAAACATTTATCGTATACTTTGGTGATCCAGAATGTCCATGGTGTAGAAGTGTAATTGAACAAGCCATTAAATCAGCTAATGAAGTAGGTGTTGATAAAATATATTACGTACGCATATGGGATGGATTTCATAATGAAATATTAAGAGATACTTATGAATTAAAAAATGGCAAAGCCGTACTTAAAGATAAAGGTACCGAAGCATATGAAAAATTAATAGAATATTTTGATAACGTATTAGATGAATACACCTTATCAACTGAAGATGAAGATACCATAAAAGTAGGTGAAAAAAGAATCTTTGCCCCAAACTTTATAAGCGTTAAAAAAGGAAAAGCTAAAGAACTAGTGCAAGGAATATCTGATAAACAAGAAGGATATAATGGTAAATTAACCGATGAAGTGTTAAAAGATGAAGATAAAACATTCAAAGAATTTTATAATAATAGTATTACTTGTAAAAATGATTGTTAAGGACTATAAGTCCTTTTTGTATGCTATAATATATATAAGGAGAGGGTAAATGTGAAAGATAAAAAAAGTTTAATTATTTATTTTAGTAGAGCAGATGAAAATTATTCAGTAGGATATATTGATAAAGGAAATACGGAAATAGTAGCTGAATATGTAAGGGATTTAACTGGCGCTGACATGTTTAAAGTTGAACCATTAATTCCATATGCTAAAGATTATAAAACATGTACTGAAGAAGCAAAAGAAAGAATTGGAAATGCACCAATAAAACAAAACATAAATGATATTTCAAAATATGAAGTAATATATATTATGACTCCTATTTACTGGGGAACATATGCACCCGAAATAGAAACAGCAATTAAAGATTTAGACTTTAATGGGAAAATAGTAAGAATAATTACAACCCACGAAGGATCAGGATTAGGTAATACCGTTAATGATATAAAGAAAATTTGTGAAGGCGCTAATATCTTAGATGATGCCCTAGCAATCAAAGGCTCAAAAGCCAAAGAAGCCAAGCAAATATTAGAAAATTGGGTATAGGAAAATAAAATATGATATTAAATATAAGCGGAAGAACAGATATTGTCGCTTTTTATTCTGAATGGTTAATAAATAGATTAAATGAAGGCTTTATTGATGTTAGAAATCCCTTTAATCCTCAAATGGTAAGTAGAATAATGATAGATGATGTGGATCTGTTATTCTTTTGTACCAAAAATCCAATACCAATACTAGATAAATTAAAAGAAATCAAAAAGAAAACATACTTTCACATCACCCTAACATCATATAAAAAAGATATTGAGCCCAACTTACCACCAAAAAAAGAAATCATAAAAGCTATTAAAAAACTATCAGATACTATTGGCAAAGAAAATCTAGTTATTAGATATGATCCAATATTTATTAGTGATAATTATAGTTTAAATTATCATATTAAATCATTTGATAAAATATGTGAATTATTAGATGGATATGTGAGTAAAATACTAATTCATTTTATTGATGACTACAAAAACGTAAGGAAAAATTATAATACCTTAAAATTCAAAAAATTAACTGAAAATGACTACAAGATAATAGGAACTGAATTTAGTAAAAGTGCTAGAAAACATAATATAGTAGTCCATACATGCAATGAAGAAAAAGATTTAACCGAATATGGCTTTGTAAAAGATGACTGCATGTCAAAAGAATTAGCCCTTAAACTAACAGGAAAAACATACAATAAAAAATGGAAAGCCAGAAAAGATTTAGTTTGTAAATGCGTTGAAATGGTTGATATTGGTGTATATAATTCATGCAAACATTTCTGCAAATATTGTTATGCTAACTATGATGAAACCCAAGTTATTAATAACTATAACAAACATAATCCTAAATCATCATTACTTATTGGGAATTTACAAAAAGATGATATTATAAAACTAAGAAAACCCAAATAATCAGAAAGAAGGTATTACATGGCAAGCTCAAAAGAATATAAAGATTTTATATTAGATAAACTAGAAGGTGTCACTTATAAATCAATGATGGGAGAATATCTACTATATTATAATAAAGTGTTATTTGGCGGAATATATGATGATAGATTATTAGTTAAAATAGTAGAGAGTAATAAAAAATATAATATGAAAGAATCTGTTCCCTATGAAAATGCTAAACCGATGTACCTAGTAGATGAAGTAGATAATGAAGAGATTTTAAAAAATATAGTATTAGATACATATAAAGATTTAAAATAAATCATTTATAACATAATATTTATGAAAAGAAGTGATAAAATGAAAAAATTATTCGGTGGAATTAATTTAACTATGAAACTGTAAGATCCTTAGAACCATACGATATTAATATAGTAGGAAAGGTGGAAATAACGACCTTTTCTGGGACAGCACAAGGAAATGTCACCTTAATTCCTTATGAAGGAAATTATAACGTA
>CAZKKR010000055.1:0-3401 GCA_964553605.1 uncultured Muribaculaceae bacterium
AATAATAAAATAAGGTATATTATTATATGAATACCATCTATGCGGCTGAGATTTATATTAAATATTTTAATTTTTTCTATTTTTTTTGATATATGTCCGATTATTCTAGTTATTTTATAATATACTTTATCAAGAGGCTTTATAAAGACTGTTAATAGTGATAATGGGTAGACTAATAGTGAAATAAGTGGTACAAAAAGTACATTGATTAATATGGAAAACATATTTATTTTAAAATTCATATTTATTATAAGTGGCATGCTTGCAGCAAAAGCAATTATACTTATTATCAAAATTTTTTGTATGTAATTTTTGTGTTTATTTATTAAATTTTTAAAAATTACTAGGTAGCTTGATACGGTAAATGTTAGTAAAAAGCCATTATCATATATGTAATATGGATTTATATTTAGTAGTATTAAAAGTATGATTATTAATATATATATTGTTTTTATTTTTAAATTTAATTTTTTTTTAGTTACTGACGATATATAAATAAGTGTCGCTCTTAAAAGTGATGGCGGATAATTTGTTATAAATAGATAAAAAATTAGAATATAGATTATAATTATATATGTTATTTTTTTATTTTTTATAATATTATTTATTAATTTATAAAGAAATGTTGTGATAATTACTATATGGGCTCCTGATAGGGTTAATAGATGACTTATTCCATTATTTATATAGCTTTCTTTGGTTATGTTATCTATTTCATTATTAGCTAATATAAATGTGTTTAAATAGTCTTTACTTTTGTAATTATTTATATGCTTAATTAATTTATTTTTTAATTTATATTTTAATTTAATTTTAGTTTTTACTTCTTTTATTTCATAAGCATCAAATACATAGTAAATTTTTTTGCTTAATAAATATTTTTTGTAGTTAAATTGATAAAATATTGTGTTATTTTTTGGTTTTATTATTTTCCCTTTTGCATAGATGTTTTTACCTAATTCGCACTTGTATTTTTTATTTATATTTATTATTATTTTTTCTTTTGCTTTTACTATTAAAGTTGTTTTTTCATTTTTGTGTTTACAACTAGTAATTGTTCCATATATTTTATTTGTTTTTTCATTATATATACTTTTATATGGCTTATTTAGTTTTATTAAAAAAAGAATTGTTAAAACTATTATGAAACTATACAGTAATATTATTTTTGATTTTTTCAAAGGCTGATTCTCCTATTCCAGGCACATTTTTAATGTCTTCGGTCGTTTTAAATCCTTCATTTTTATTTCGGTATTCTATAATGGCATTTGCTTTTGCCTCACCTATTCCATTTAGTGTTAGTAATTCTTCTATACTGGCGGTATTTATATTTATTTTTTCACTAGCTTCTTTTGCAGTTATTTTTGCTTTTTCATCATCTTCTTTTATGCAGGCATTATTACATGGAGGACATTTTATTTCATTTTTATTTTTTTCATTTTCTATTTCTTTTTTGGTATAAATAATTATTACCATTTCATCACTTAATTTTTTGCTTAAGTTTATGTTGCTTGTATCACTATCTTTTTTTAATCCACCAGCCATATTAATGGCATCATTAACGTTATTTTCAGTTGTCAATTGGTACACTCCGGGGTTTGCAATTGCCCCTTTTATATCAATGGTTATTTGATTTGTTTTTTCTTCTTTTTTTTCTTCTTTTTCTTTTATAACTATGTTTTTTTCTTTTTTTGGTTTTTCTACTGGTTCATCAATTATAGTCCAGGCTACAATAATTACTGTAAAAATTATGAATACTGTAGTTGTTATTATTTTTTTTAATTGCATAAAAAATCACCCTCATATATTAATATACTGGGTGATATATTTTTTTCCTTTTTATTTAGCTTTTAATTTTTATTTTTTGATTTTTTGTTTCAATATTTACTCTTTGTACTAAAGCAAGGCTAGATATTAGTGATAAAGTGAAACTCCCTCCATATGATAAGAATGGTAATGGAACACCTGTTAATGGTATTAGTCCAAACATTCCACCTAAATTGACAAATATGTGAGCAAATATATAGCTAGCTACTCCTAAGCATATGTATCTTCCTCTTAGAGTTGTTGATTTGGCCGAAATTGATAAAATTCTTTGGAGAACTATTATATACCCTATGAAGATAAATATTGTTCTATATATGCCGTATTCTTCGGCGATAATGGCAAATGCTGAATCGGTATGAGGCTCAGGTATGTATGAGTATTTTTGTTTACTTTTGCCGATTCCAAGGCCAAATATACCCCCATCATTAATGGCTATATAACTATTACATACTTGGTAACCACCATTTTCATAGTTCCCGCAAGGATCGAAAAAGCTTGTGAATCTACTTTTTCTAGCATCGTTTAATATATATCCTTGAACCATATAAATTACTACTAGACCAGCTATTAAAAGTCCTATCATAAAAATTATTGTTTTAACTTTATCGGTTTTTAATATTGGACTTGCGAGAAACATCATGGCAATTATAAATAAGGTTATTAAAAGTGTTCCTAAGTCTTTTTGTAAAACGATGATTGCTGGTATAACTAGGGCAATTAATAATATTCTACCAATTATATCGTAATGATTTATATTTACAGTTCTAAGTTTTTTATAATATTTTTCAAATAATAAAGCGATAAAAATAATGATTATAGGTTTTGATAGTTCACTTGGCTGGACTTTTATTATTTTAAAATCTATCCAGTTTGTTGATCCACCTATTTCTCTTGATGTTAAAGCCCATAAATTGAGTAGTACGGCTATTACAAATAACATATATATGAAAATTTTATAGTATTTAGTGTCAGTTTTTAATATGATGATGCTTCCTATTAAACCGGTAATTATAAAGACAAGTTGTTTGTAGAAATAGTAGTATATTGAAACATCATAATTTACAACGGCTGCTCTACTAGATGCTGTAACTATATTTAAAAGGCCAAAAACAAAAAACGCTATACTAACAAATAGAAGCGGTTTATCGATATCTCTTAGTAATTTAAATATGCTTTTTTGTTTCATATTACTCTCCTACTATATTCATCATAGCATATTTTCAAAATAAATTAAATAAAATCTTAAAATAGGTATTTTTAATGGACGTTTTCTTGTCATAACATAAAATATAATTAGATAGGAGGTATAATATGTACTATTACGGAGGCTATCAAGGCTATGGCTGTGGTAATCCTTGTGGTGGCTATGGCGGAGGTTATGGTTACGGAAGTGGTTATGGAGCTTCTATTATACTAGTTTTGTTTATATTACTTGTAATAATCATTGGTACTAGAGCTTTTGGTAATTAAGAAGAGTTTGTCTCTTCTTTTTTGATATTAAAAGAAGATGAGTTATTTCTCTGAAGTTGTCAACGAAAAGTAGACAGTAAAAAGATATTATTTAAAACCTAGTT
>CAZKKR010000056.1:0-3088 GCA_964553605.1 uncultured Muribaculaceae bacterium
TCTTCTAATTTTTTAACTGTTTTTTGTAAATCGATAATATAAATATCATCTCTTGCAGTAAAGATGTATTCCTTCATTTTAGGATTCCATCTTTTAGTTTGATGTCCAAAATGAACACCAGCTTCTAGTAAATAACTCATTGACACAACTGCCATTATTTCATCCTCCTTTTGTTAATTCTTCTGAATATTTCGAATTTACACCACCTCTAAAGGCACTAGGCATAAAAATCCATATCCATGTCTTTTAAAAAAGCCAACAATATTATAACATAATTATATGTATTTGCACCATTTTTTTAACTTTTTTAACAAAAAAATCTACTAATGTAGATTTTTACATAACTTCTAATTTTGCTAGTTTATAACTATCATCAGATTTATTAAAATAGTATTTCATATTTGTGAGAAGATTTTTATATTTTTCTAAAGATTCCTTAGAATTATATTTTTTTATTTCATCCCCTGAAGTAATATTATATAGTTTTCCATCGTCAAGTAATCCTTCAACAGTTGTAATTAAAACTTCCTCATCTTTTTCTTCAATATTAACAATTTCCTTTACAAGACTAGAATCTTTCTTTTCAAATTTTCCATCTGCAAAAAACAATTCTTTAGATGATAAATAATGAAAATTTAGCTCATCATATTTGAAAGCCTTTGGTTTAAATTCACCATCAAATATCTTTAGATAAACATCTTTTAAATCTGCAGCATCAATATAAATGCTTCCTTCCTCAGAAGTTATTTTTTCATTTTCCAAGTTATTTAATGCAATATATAATCTAGTTTCATCAGAAAGCTCCCCTTTGTAAAAACTTTTTAAATAACTACTACCCTCATCAATCTGAAAACTATTTAACAAATATCCATATTTTTCAGTTAAACTTGGTAAAGATGGCTCTTCTTTCTCTTCAGTAACTTCTGCACTTTCTGGTTTTGAAATTTCGCTTTTTCCTCTAGAAACATTTATACTTACATTTTCATTTTTGTATAAGTTATAACCCAAAAACAAACAAATAAGAAGTAATATCACTATCAAAATATCACGCTTAATAATAACAGCATTTTTATGCCTAACTAATTTTTTTGAAGCTTTTTCAACTGCTAAAGATACTTCTTTATCAATTTTATCTTTCATATAATTAGTAAGATCTTCTTTAATTTCAGTTAAATCTGCTTTCTCCTCTACTTCTATTTTTGCCTCTTCCTTTTCCTCTACCTTTTTTCTTGCCATAAATAAACCCTCCTATATACTCATTATAGCAAAACTTCAAAAAGAATAAAATACTTTTTCTTAACACAATTATACACTCCAAAAAAAAGTTTTAATTCACATATAAAAAAAGTCTGTTAAAATAAAATATAGGAAGTGACTAAAATGAAAAATAAAAAATTATTTATACTAATTGGAGCATTAGTTTTCATGGTATGTTATACCTTTATAATTTATAATATTATGTTTTCACCAAAAGAAATATTTAGTAAAGGAATTAATAAAGCTGTAAGAAAAATAAATGAAAATCTCGAAGACATGAATTTTAAAAATACAATGAACGATATTAGTATTAAATTTAACACTAGCATGTCCGAATTAAAAGCTTATACAACCTATACATATGGCATTAAATTTGGAACTGATTCTAAAAACAAAGCAGCTGAAACTAAACTATATATGATTGATCAAAATAATAAAGAATATAGTTATACTGGATATATTAAAAATTCAAATTTATACCACAAACTATCATCCCTAGATAAGCTAATACTTTATAATATAGAAAATCAAGATCTAACTTCAACATTTGAAACAACAAGTGATATAAATAGTGATGAATTAAAATATCTAACAAAAGCTATATCAAAATCTTTAATTAAGAACTTTGATAAGAAAAACTTTTCAAAAAAAGCTGATACCATAAAAATAGGTCAAACTACTTTAAAAGTAACAAAAAACACATATGAAATCGATAATAAAGAAGCTACAAGAATAACTAAAGCTGTATATAATGATTTGCTTAATGATAAAAAAGCTATGAAAATTATCACCTCACTAACTGGACAGACTAAAGAAGAAATAAAAAAAGAAATTGATAAATCAAAACAAAACGAGGAAATAGGAATAGTAAAAATTAATATATATAATAAATTTAATAAAATACTAGGATTTGATATAAGTGAAAATAATCAAAAGCTAATTTCATATTATAAAAATAATGATGATTTTATTATCAATTACAACAATTATAATATTGAAGGAATTAAAAATAAAAACTTAGTGGTAACTATCAAGGATACAAATAAAACCTATGGAACCCTAACTTTTAGTAAATATAAGAAAAATGATTTTGCCTTCGACTTCATAACTGATAATTACACCGGAAATATAAGTTATAATAAAGCAAAAGATAAAAACATTTATACAACAAAATTAGATATAATGATTAATAATGGTAAAAATAATTTCTCATTTAATATAAAAGCCAAACAAGAAAATAATGCCAAAATTGCTGACATTGATACTAGTAATGCTGAAGAGTACACCGAAGAAGAATTTGCTGAAGCTTTAGAAAATTTTATGGATTCCCTTAAAGAAACTCCAATAGGTTTCCTTGGTAACTTATTTATGCCAGCAAACAATTTGGAATATTATGAATATTAAAAAAATTAGGAATAACCTAATTTTTTTTAATTTAATTTTTCTCTTATAATAGAGCTTACTTTACCCATATCAGCTTTTCCCTTAACTAAAGGTGTAACCGCTTTCATGATTTTTCCCATATCCTTACCAGATTCTGGTTTAATTTCAGCAAATACTTTTTCTATTATTTCCATAACTTCTTCATCAGTTAATTGTTTAGGTAAATAAGCAGTTAAAATATCAATTTCTTTAGAAGTAGCTTCTATTAAATCATCTCTTGATCCCTTTTCAAATTCTTTAATAGAGTCTTTTCTAGTTTTAATTTGTTTTGAAATAACATCGATAACTTCCTCATCAGTAAGTTCTCTTTTTTTATTAAGTTCTTCCATTTGCATAGATTATTTAAACATTATTATAAATGCAAGCTTAATCATATCTTGAGCTTTAA
>CAZKKR010000057.1:0-3009 GCA_964553605.1 uncultured Muribaculaceae bacterium
AATCAAGACTAAGATAATAATTATTATGGTATTAAATAGGTTTTCGACTATTTTTAAATGATTTTCTTAATATCTCTATATAATTTTCAATTACATCATCATTATTTGGTTGCTTTTTTAATTTTAAAAAATCAAGTATTCCCATTTTTTATCACCAATATTAATTTTATCAAAAAAGAATAATTCTTCCTAAAACTTATTAATTATTTTTTGTTCTTTATTTGTGCATATTTTAAAAAAGTGTTATAATGAAACCGGTGATTTTATGAATAGTTTTGAAAAATGGTTTACTACCAAAGAAACATGGGTACATATCTTACTTACCTTTCTTACTAGTGGTATTTGGCTAGTTATATGGCTCATAGTCAAACTTAGAGTAGCTTATTATAATCGTTATATTGCGCCTGCAAATGTTTTATATGAATTTGAATTCATAGTTGAAGGATCTAACAAATATCAAAAGAACATTGATGAAATTTATAAAATTCAAAAAGAAAAATTTCAATTATATAATGGAATGTCTACAGATGATATTAAAAAATCTAAAAAGAAAGTATATGAATCAGAAGGTGTTAAATTAGATTTTGCTTATATAAAAACTAATAGTGAAAGTAAAAATGGAGAAACTATTTATCATAGTATTATGATAGGTGGATATAAGAATGAAAAAGAACGTGTAGAATTTGAAATTGGTAAAGTACCAAAATCAGCAAGTGATGAGATAAACAGATATAAAAATGAAACTAAAGCCAGAACGTTTGATGCAGAATTTATTGAAGGAAATTATAAAATGGTTGATAGTAATAACAAAGTTAAATTATACAAACAACCTTTAAAAGTTAAAGTAAAAGTTAAACTATATGATAAAGAGCTAAATCCTAATATTTTCTTAGATTTCTTTGATTAATACTTTATAACTAAAAAAGAGTCAAATTGACTCTTTTTTTATCGAAAAAATAAAAAGAGCTTTTTAGTGTCTACTTTTCCTTGACAAGTTCACTTTTTAGCTCTTTATTCTATTAATTATTCTTTGCTTTAATTGCAGCTTGTGCCACTGCTTAGTTTGGGATTCAAAACCCTTTAACTAAATTAACTTATTTATATTATTATAACATAATTATTATTTTACAATATACTGCTAATACTTTTTATCTAACAAATTTAAGCCATAACTTTTTACATTTCCATTTACTGAATCGATCATCCAATCAGCTATGCTCTTGTTATCCTCTAATTTATCTAGGAAATTTGATGAAATAATTGTATGTTGTGTATTCTTTGTTTCGGAATCTGTTCCATATTCCCATATATAAATTCCAACATTGTCAATATTTGTTTGCAAATCTGTAACCATTTGCTTTAAATCTTTTTGAAATTTATCACCATATTCTTTAGTTTTTCCCATTTTACCATGATTTATATATGCTTGATATTGTTGTAATGTATCATCTCTTACAGAACAATCAAATAAGATTTTAATAGTATTTCCTCTTTTATTATGTAATTCTACCAAACTATCTAAAACAATATTATTTCCAGTTAATCTATCACTTATTTCTGTTGGACTATTCCATAATTCAGTTGCTGATTTATGCCAATCATCATATAAAAGCAAAGAGCTATCAACTGCTACAGTAATGTTATTTGCATTAGGAAAGTAGTTTATTACATCATCAGATAATAATGATGTTGCAAATCCACCTGCACTAAATCCAGTTACAAGTAATGTATCAACTTTATCAAAATCTACATATTCTTGAACTTCTTTCATTAGAAGCGTGTAATTATTATATCCATTATGATAAATCGTTTTATCTTTACCTTTTGAATCTTTATAATGATATTCTCCTGTTCCTGAATGAAAATCACCTGAAGCATAAGGAACAACTATTTTTGTCCAATCTTTGAATGGATTTTCTTCAACATCACTACCAATTCCACCTTTAGCAACAAAATCTTGCCCTGTCATATTAGTAGCATAAAATTCATTACCACCTTCTGATGTTTCTGGAGTGATACTAACTCCTCCACCAAAGAAATAAACAATTACTTTATTCTTTTCTTTTCCTAACTTAAATATACCATGCCACTCACTACCATCAGATGATTTAGCATCTTTCGGTGTAATTCTATACCATTTATTTACTTCTGGTTCTCCCTTTAATTCTGGGTGACTCATTAAAAATGTATTTTTTAATAGTATAAAAATAAGTATTCCAATTACAACTACTATTCCAAATATAATTCCAATTACTTTTAAAACTTTTTTCATAATACAACTCCTCATACTTGTAACATTTGTTACACCTTGTTATAATTATATTATAGAAATTTATTTCCAACAACATTCCGAACAGGAATTGTAACAAATGGAGGTGTTTTGTTACATCATGAATAAAAATGAAATTGCAAATAATATAGTTAAAGAAAGTTTAACTGATGCATTATTTACTTTAATGTCTAATAAAGAATTTAATGATATCACTATTACTGAACTTTCAAAAAAAGCTGGTGTTAGCAGATTATCTTTTTATAGAAATTACACTAGCAAAGAAGAAATAATTGTTAAGTATTTAGATGATAAAGCAAATCAATGGTGGGAAAAACAAATTAGCGATAGATCTAGTGATGTTATTTTAGGAATGTTTAATCACTTCTATTCAGAAAGAGAGAAATTATCTATTATTTATAAAGCTGGATTATCACATCTTCTTTATCAAAATATTTTAGATTGTTCCGGGCCAAGTGAAGATTTAGAAAACAAAGTTGCTTATACTAATGGTTGGGTTTCTGGTGGTATATTTGGATTTGTAGATGAATGGATTAAACGAGGATTTAAAGAATCACCAAAAGAACTTGCTAATATTTTCAAAAATAGGAAAGACTATTATACAAATATGGATATGATAGAAAATAGTTATTTAAAATAAAAGAAAATCGTATTTCAGATTTTCTTTTTTTATCATAAATTCTTAATCTTGCGATTATTTATTTTTCGTTAATTTTTGT
>CAZKKR010000058.1:0-2708 GCA_964553605.1 uncultured Muribaculaceae bacterium
ATCTATTGAACGATTTGCATAATTACATAAATCAACTAAATGAGTTAAGGGAATAATTTTTTCACCAGTTTCCCATCTTGCATAAGTTGATTTAGAAACTTTTAATTCTTCGGCTAATTCTCTTTGTGATAATCCAAGAGTTTCTCTAATAAGAATAATTCTTTTATTAAATATTATCATAAATCATCACCTATCTATATTTTCTCAAAAAAAACTATTTTTTTGTTTAATTGCCCCACAATAGCAATAAATGAAAAATAATATTCGGATACATTTCTCTAAAGGAAACTTTTGAGATTTCATTGAGCTATGTGGATTAGACTAATTATATTATTTAAAATTAGTCAATGTATCAAACTAAAAAACCAAAATAATTATTTACTCAACTTATCAAAATAAGTGGAATATTTGACTTTTAGCTTGTTTTATAGTAAAATACTCTACGACCAAAGGGGTGGACTTTTATGAATAATGTAAGAGATAATTTACCATTTCTATATGACTTTTATGTTGTTGCTAAAGAAGGCGGAATTACTAGTGCTGCGGACAAACTAATGATTACACCTTCAAATTTAAGTAAACGTTTAACCACACTTGAAGATAATTTAAACTTGAAACTTCTAAATAGAAGTAATAAAGGTATTGAATTAACTTCTGATGGAGAAAGATTATTTAAAGATTTAGAAGTTAGATTTGGAGGATTTACATTGTCTATTGAAGATAATGATATATCTGGAGAAATTGTTATAGGAACAACAAGAAATATTTCAGATTATAGATTATCAGAATGTCTTGTTAAATATAATGAAATATATCCTAACGTTGAAATTAGTTTATTAATAGATAATGCAACTAATTTAAATTCATATTTAACGGATCATAGAATAGATGTTTTGATTGATTATTTACCACAAATTAATTTTACTGAAAAATATGATTTTGAAACTAAAGCTTTTGGCGAATTTAAAACATGTTTTGCTTGTAATAAAGAATTCTATGATAAGTATGGTAAAAATATTAAGAGTCTATCTGATTTAAATAATTACAAGTTAATTATACCTGGAAAATCTCGTAGGAGACAAATGTTAGATGAAGTTTTACAATCAAAAGACATTGTCTTAAGACCAATTATGAAAATGCCAGATTCAAAGAATATGATTGATATAGTAAGTAAAAGTGACTATATAGGATATTTTATTGAAGATGAGTTAGAAAATACTAATTTAGTAAAATTAGAATTAGAAGAGGAAATGCCTACTAATTCATTTGGATTAGTTTATTTAAAACATACAATTAATCCATTAGCAAAGAAGTTTGTAGAACTAATCTCAAAATACTAGGATTAGTTCTTTTTTATAGAAATGAGTTGAGATTATGCAAACAATAAAAAGAATAATTGATGAAGATTTTAATATTTCCTCAATAGAAATGACAAATCCAAGAATAAGAAAAGCAGCTAGAGGTATTGTATTTAATAAAGATGGCAATATAGCTGTTCTTTTAAAAAAAGAGAAAAATGAATATAAATTAATTGGTGGTGGAATGGAAGATAGTGAAATTCCAGAAGATTCATTTAAAAGGGAAGTATTAGAAGAAACTGGTTGCATTGTACGCATTGATAAATTATTAGGTAAAATAATTGAAGAAAAATCACAAGATAATTTTATTCAAGAATCTTATGTGTATGTATCTCATGTTATTGAAGATACTGGAAAAACAAATTTAACTGAGAAAGAAATAGGTGAAGGTGCTAAATGCTTGTGGCTAGATATAGATGAAGCATTATACTTAATTAAAAATTCTGAAAAATGTTTAAAGGCTTCTCAATATGATGGTGAAAAAAGTATTTACCATACAAAATTTATAGTTAGAAGAGATTATGAAATATTAAAATATTATAAAAACTTACAAGAACTAATTAACTTGAATGAGAGTTAAGATAAGTTGAAAAATTAGTTATTTACTAAAAAAAGTAAAGTCCCTATAATAAAGAACAATTATTAACGAAAGGGGACTTTTTCTATGGAAAAATACTTAAATATAGATTTAGATAAAAAGTCAAACAATTCAAATAGTGAGTATTTTAAAGAAGTAATGGAACGTAGTTTTGAAAAGTATGCTAAAGATAGAAAATACAGATCAAAAAAACAAAACATAGCATTAATTGGATTAGGTCCTCATGCTAAAAGAATATACTTAAACTATTTCAAAAAACATAAAACTAATTTTGCTTTACTTGTAGATTTAGAATCAAAAAGAAAGTGGGCTAGAGAATATTTAGATGAGCAAGGATTTAAGAGTACTAAAATATTTACTTTAGATGATTCGTTAAAAGATAAAGAATTATTACCTAAAGATGTAGAAAGTAATTTACTTGCTGTATGTAAGACATTAGAAATAAGTCATATAATAATAGCAACTGAACCAAAGGCTCATAATATGTATATTCATTTTGCACTTGAAAACAATTATGATGTTTTAACTGATAAACCAATAACAGTAACTAAAAATATGACAAGTCTTAGAAGTATTGAAAAGGTTAGAAATCAATATTATGATATTCTAAAATTAGCAAATAATACTGATGTTATGTGTAAGGTAATGTGTCAAAGACAATATCATAGAGGTTACGAATATATTAAAAATTTATTAAATGAAACTATAAAAAAATATCAAATACCTATAACTTATATAGATATATATCATTC
>CAZKKR010000059.1:0-2578 GCA_964553605.1 uncultured Muribaculaceae bacterium
TAACAGAAATGTATGAAACATTTAAAAAAGAAGTAGAAAAAAATGGATATACTTCGATGCTTTATAGTAGTAAAAATTATCTTGAAAAAATATGGCATAAACCAAATGGAAACATATGGCTTGCTCATTATACAAATAAAACAAATTACAAAGGAAAATACAAAGTATGGCAATTATGTGACGATGGAATAATAGAAGGAATAAATACTCCAGTCGATATAGACATAATGTATAGATAAAATATATTGTTTTAACAAAGAAAATAAGGTATAATTTATATAGTATGGTGATAATATGTATTTAAAAAGTATAAAAGCAAAAGGCTTTAAATCATTCGCAGATCAAACAGTATTAGAATTTAAAAAAGGGATAAATGGCGTAGTAGGACCAAACGGTTCAGGAAAAAGTAATGTTGTAGACGCTGTTAGATGGGTACTAGGAGAACAGTCAGTAAAATCACTTAGAGGAGATGGCGCAATGACAGACGTCATTTTTTCTGGTAGTAAAACAAGAGGACCAATGAATACCGCACAAGTAACAGTAGTATTCGATAATACCGATAAATATCTTCCACTCCCATATGATGAAGTAGAAATAAAAAGACGAGTATATAAAGACGGAAGTAACGAATACTATCTAAACGGAGAAAAAGTAAGACTAAAAGATATAACAAACTTACTTTTAGATAGTGGAGTAGCAAAAGAAAGCTTTAATATAATATCACAAGGACAAATAGAAGCAATCATAAGTAGTAGGCCAGAAGGAAGAAGAGTAATATTCGAAGAAGCATCAGGTGTACTAAAATATAAAAGAAGAAAAGAAGAAGCAATCAAAAAATTAGAAAAAACAAAAGACAATATGAATAGAGTAAGTGACATATTAAAAGAGCTAGAAGAAAGAATAGAACCATTAAAAGAAGAAAGAGAAAAAGCCTTAGAATATAAAGATGCTAAAGACAAATTAGAAAACTTAGACATTGCCCTAATAACAGAAGATATAACAAATCTAAACTACGAATATCAAACATCTAAAGATAAATTAGAACAGTTAAATAAACTAGTTACATCAATGATATCAGAAGGCGCAAATAATGAAGCCGAAATAGAAAAATATAAATTACAAATAACAAAATTAGATGAAGAAATAAAACAAACACAAAAAAATGTAATGGACTTAGTTGAAAAAACAGAACAGCTAAACAGTAGAAAAACAATACTAAACGAAAGAAAAAAATACGAAGTAGAAGATTCAAAATTACACGAAGAAATAATTAATTTAAAAGAAAAAGGACTGACACTTGAAAATGAAATAAATAATCAAGAAAAAGAGATAATATATATTGAAAAAGATTTAAAAGAAGCTAAAAACAAAATTGAAAAAGAAAACAGTAATTTAAATGAATATAAAAGGCAAAAACAAATAATACAAAATAATCTAACAAATAAAATAAGAAATCTAAATAATATAGAAATAAAAATAGAGAGTTTAAAAGAAAATATTGAAAATGGCGGTCCATTGCCACTTCCTGTTAAAAGTGTCTTATCAAATCCAAAACTAAGAGGAATACATAATGCCTTAGGAAATTTAATAGAAATAGAAGAAAAATATACAAGGGCCATCACAACTTCACTAGGATATATGGTAAATAATATAATAGTAGATGATGAAGTATCAGCAAAAGAAGCAATTAGATATTTAAAAGACATAGGAAGAGCCACTTTTTTTCCATTAAATATAATAAAGCCAAAATACATTGACACCGATACATTAAATATAATAAAAGAAGAAAAAGGCTTCATAGATATTGCAAGCAACTTAGTAAAATATGATAATATATATAAAAATATAATACTAAATCAATTAGGAAATATAATAGTAACTAAAAACATAGATGAAGCAACAAAAATAAGCAAAAAAATAAATAACAGATATAAAATAGTAACAATAGATGGCGAAATAATACACGTTGGTGGATCAATGACTGGCGGAAAGCAAGCAAAACAAAGAAATATAATTACAGACAAATACGAACTAGAAGAAAAAATAAAGCAAAAAGATCAAATAACAAACGAGATAAAAGAACTAGAAAATCAGACCAATGAAATAGACTATAATTTGAAACAAATCGAAGATAAATTATACTTGTTAGAAAAAGATAAACTGCTATGGCAAGACAATATAAATAATAAAAAAAGACAAATACAAAATTATAAAAAAGAAAGACAAGAAGTAATAATAAAAACGAAACAATCAGAAAATATAATAAACGGAAATATTACAAAAGAAGAAGAAAACATATTAAACGAATACTATGAATCACTAAGACAAAAAGATGAAGCAAATAAATTATTACAATCATTAATAAGAGAAAAAGACAATATAAATGACGAACTAGAAGAGTATGAAATAACCAGAAAGAAAAAAAATAACATCTATAACGAAAAAATGACAGAACTTAAAAATCTAGAAATAAATGTAAATAGATTAGATGTCAAATTAGATAATTTGTTAAATAATTTAACAGAAAATTATTCAATGACATATGAGAAAGCAAAAGAAAATTATAAATTAGAAATAG
>CAZKKR010000060.1:0-1900 GCA_964553605.1 uncultured Muribaculaceae bacterium
TATTAAATGGTAAGAAAGAAATTAATAGAACAGCTCAAATAATAAATATAAATAATGAACCCAAGATAGGGGCTTTAATAACCGAAGATTTTGAAATAGATTCTAATAGAAAGGTAAAATTCAATTTCAAAGACGCCGAATCCGGGCCATCAGGAGGGTTGATGATTGCCTTAACAATATATAGTAATTTAAATAAAATAGACATAACAAACGGTAAAAAAATAGCCGGCACAGGTACCATAGATATCGATGGAAATGTCGGAGAAATAAGTGGGGTAAAATATAAATTAATGGGGGCGGTTAAAGAAAAAGCTGATATTTTTTTAGTTCCAAAAGGTAATAATTATAAAGAAGCCAAGAAAATAAAAAAAGAAAAAGGTTACACTATCGACATAGTTCCTATAGAAACCTTTGAAGAAGCTTTAAAATATTTAAAAAAGTAGAAACAATTTTCTGCTTTTTATTTGAAAAATAAGCCCAAATCATGATATAATACATAAAAATGGATGTGTAGATTATGGATAGAAAAAATATTGATATGAATAAAATAACCCCTATGATGAAACAATATTTAGAAATAAAAAATGAAAATGAAGATTTAATAATCTTTTTTAGACTAGGCGATTTTTATGAAATGTTTTTTGATGACGCCGAAAAAGTAAGTAGAGAATTAGAATTAACCCTAACCGGAAAGTCTTGCGGACTTGAAGAAAGAGTTCCAATGTGTGGAGTTCCCTTTCATGCTGCAAGTTCATACATCGATAGACTAATTGAAAAAGGCTATAAAATAGGCATCGTAGAACAGCTAGAAGATCCTAAAAATGTTAAGGGTATTGTAAAAAGAGGAATAATTCAAATAGTAAGCTCGGGAACAATTATGGATACCGAAGCTTTAGATGCCACCGACTTTAATTATATTGCCAGTATATGCGATTTTAAACATGCTTACGCCATTAGCTTCGCCGATGTATCTACTGGCGAGGTTAATTCACTACTAATTGAACATTCAAAGACAAAATTAGTAAATGAAATAATAAATTTAGGAATAAAAGAAGTAATTATTACAAGTAAAGTTGATAAAGATATCTATAGCGTATTAACAAAAGAATTTAATATTCCAGTAACTATAACAGACGAAATAAGTGAAGAATATGCCTATATTTATGAAAATATCGAAGACTATAGATATATAGAATCCGTAAAACACCTTCTCGCATACATAATTCATAATCAAAAAAGTGATTTATCACACATGCAAAAACTCCAAATAAAAAACTATGAAAACACACTAAAAATGGACATCCATACTAAAAGGAATTTGGAACTAATAGAAACAATAAGGCAAAAACAAAAAAATTATTCACTACTATGGCTTTTAGACAAAACAAAAACAGCTGGCGGTGCTAGATTACTTAAAAAGTATATTCTAAATCCTCTAACTAAAAAAGAAAAAATTGAAAATAGATATAACATGGTTGAAACCTTGCTAAAAGAATTTATTATAAAAAGTGACTTAGAAAAATTACTTCTTGAAGTATATGATATCGAAAGATTAACAGGGAAAATTGCTTTTGGTAATGCAAATGGAAGGGACATGTTACAACTTAAAAATTCTTTAAAAGTAATGCCTGAAATAAAAGAAATTTTAAATAAAATAAACTTTCACAAAAGTATTAATGCCTTAGAAGAAGTACATGATCTATTGGAAGACAGTATTTACGAAGAACCCCCAATAAGTATTAAAGAAGGATATTTAATAAAAGAAGGTTATAATACTGAACTTGATGAATTAAAAAAATTACGAAAAGGCGGTAAAGATTTCATCGCCAGATTTGAAAAAGAAGAAAGAGAAAAGACCGGCATAAAAAACCTTAAAGTGGCTTATAACCGAGTTTTTGGA
>CAZKKR010000061.1:0-1833 GCA_964553605.1 uncultured Muribaculaceae bacterium
TATCGATAAATGTTTTTATTGATATTTCATTATCTGTACTCATTAAATATAAACCATCTTCTGTTAATTCAAATTTTATACAGTTTAAAATGGGTCTTAAGTTTTTTGTAGAAATTCCTCTTATGACATAATTTAAATGTTCTAAAAGGATATTTTGTTTAATTTCTAATTTCATAAAAATTCTCCTTTATTTTTTTTATTTTAATAGTTATTTTTTATTATTGATGTGGATTAAGTGGATAAGTGGATTTTTCCTTGTTTTTGTTTTCTTTTTTCATGTGTTTTTTTATTATTTAGTGTGGAAAAATAATTTTTTTTCCACTTATTTAATCATATTAATAATTTTTGATATTTCCACTTCTAAATTTTTATCTTTTTTTAATTCCCTTTTTATTTTGGCAACGGAGTGCATAACAGTTGTGTGGTCTTTTCCTCCAAACTCACTTCCTATTTTTGGCAGTGATTCTTGAAGGTGCGTTCGGCAAATATACATACCTATTTGTCTTGGAACAGCAATTTTCTTTAATCTCTTTTTTGATTTTATGTCTTCAGGGGTTATGTTATAGTTATTGGCCACTAAATTAATAACTTGATCAATTTTATTTTTGGAAATGATATTTTTGCCAATATAATCTTTTAAAGCCTCTACAGCAAGTTCTAAAGTTATTTCAGAGCCATTCATTATCGTCGCGTAAGCAAATACTCTAGTTAAAGCTCCCTCTAGTTTTCGTATGTCGGTAGTACAGTTATTGGCAATATATTCTTTAACTTCTTCAGGAACAAAACTGTCAATTTCATGGGATTTTATTTTATTATCTAGTATTTTTAGTCTTAGCTCTAAGTCAGGTGGCAAAATATCAATTGTTAATCCCCAATTAAACCTGGTTCTTAATCTATCTTCTAATTTTTTTAAGTCATCTGGTGATCTATCTGAAGAAATGATTATTTGTTTATTTTGGGTGTGTAATTCATTAAATGTGTTAAAAAATTCTTGCTGAGTTTTGCTGGCTATTTCTAAGTATTGAATGTCATCTATCATTAGTACGTCGATGTCTCTGTATTTTCTTTTGAAATTATCCACAGCTTTAAAATTGCTTGTTTCATTTTTTCTATATATATTTAAAAAATCATCGACAAATTTTTCACTTGTAACATATAATACTTTTTTATTTGAAGTAGCAGTTATATAATTTCCTATAGCGTGCATAAGATGAGTTTTTCCAAGGCCGCTACTACTATATATAAATAAAGGATTGTACATAGCACCCGGTTTTTCAGCTACGGCGAGGCCAATTGTTTTAGCAAACTTATTACTTTCACCTTGAATAAAGTTGTCGAAGGTATATTTTGTATCTAACCCACTTTCAAAGGTTGCTTCATTATTTTCTTTTATTACTATCTCATTGTTGTCTTTGGTTTGTGATTCATATTCTTCTTCAGTTACAAACTCGAATTTAAAAATGGATCCAGTTACTTCCATAAATGTTTCTTTTATTATATCTAAATAGTTTTCTTTTAAATGCTTTTTATGAACATCTAGTGGAACTAGGACAATAGCATATTCATTATTTAGGTCGATTAATTTTGTGTCTTTGAACCAAGTTTGAAATAAAACGGGTTTTAGTTTAATTTCTATTTTGGATAGAAAGACATTCCACATATTTTCTAGATCCATACTATCTTCCCCCTACAGTTTTTCCAATCTAACTTCATTTTACATTATTTTTACGTATTTTTCTATAAAAACTGTGGAAAAAATGGAAAAAAGTTATCAACAGGTATTTTATATTTGTTTTTTTTAATTTTAAATTAGTTTTTAACAGTAGTTGTGGA
>CAZKKR010000062.1:0-1608 GCA_964553605.1 uncultured Muribaculaceae bacterium
ACATAATAAATCTTTATACCAACCTACAGCCATAAAAATAGCTGTGCCACTTATTCCAGGAATAATAGTTTTTAAAGATTCGATAAATCCCATCATAAAATAATGATTATTTGAATTTAAAGAATATTTTCTTAAATTAGTAATCATTAATATAAAAACAAAAGAAATAATAAAAATAAAAACATTGATTAATTTGTGTTTTCCTTTAATATTACAAAGTATATCGGGAAGGCCACCAATAATAAGTCCAGCAAAAAATAACATAGTTAATAAATAAAAATTATCCAAAAGCCATTTTACAATATTACACAATGATAAAATTCCTAAACCTGCACCTAAAAAAAGAAAAAATAAAAATTTCAAATCGTCAAAACTAATTTTTAAAGGATTACTTAAAATATTAATTAATCTTTCATAAATACCAAAAGAAATAGACAAAATAGCCCCACTTACCCCTGGAATTATTTTAGCCATTCCAATAATAAAACCTTTGACCATCAGTATTAAATATTTCATATTAAAATATATGTGTTAAGTATTTGATTATACTTGGGAAGTTGTGCTATTATAAAAAAGGAGGAAAACAAAAATGAGTAAAAAAATAATTCCTATAGTTGCAATAATTTTATTTATAATACCCATTATAATTTTAACTTCAAAAACATATTTTTCATGTGATGTTAAACCAGATAAAAAATATAAAAATTTAGGAAACATTAATTACCAAGAGTATCAGTGTTTAATAAATAGCAATGAAAAAGTAGTTATAATGTATACCCAGTCAAATTGTAGTTTTTGTAAAGACTTTAAACCAATAATTAATAAATATGCCAAAAAAAACAAAACCCCAATTTATGTTTTAGAAATAGATACAGTAAAGGCTTCATATAATGAAATAACAAGAAATATCCCGTATTTTAGTAAGCACACATCATGGGGAACGCCATTAACTTTAGCTTTAAAACAAAAAGAAGTTATAACTAAAATGACGGGATATACAAAAGATAAGTATGAATTAAATGATTTTTTTAAAGAATTAAAAAAGTAACACAAATTTGTGTTACTTATTTACATTTAAATCCATCACTTTCATAATGTTTTTTAAGACTTTTTTTAGTTCCATTATCAAAGTGTAACTCTTTTTTATCCTTATCAGTCATTTTACTCAAATCAAAAGTAATCGAGGTTTTTACTGAATCTTTAGATGTTTTTATATCAGTTTTAACTCCCTTTTTAATTTCATAAGTTTCCAATGTTTTTTTAAATCTATTTATTAAAACTTCAGAATATTTTTCATAATCATTACTTATCTCTAAATCATTTTCCATTTTTGCATCAATTAGCTTATTATTTTGAATATGTAAGGTCACTTTATAAGAGAATTTGCCAGCATCTGCATTACGCACTTTAACACACTCTAAAGTTTGAGCTTTACACCCTGTAAGCACAAAACAAATAACAAGTAAAAAAGCTAACTTCTTCATATAAAGACCTCCTAAAATAAATATACATCTAAAAAAACAAATAATCAAGATAATAATAAAAAAGGATACTAATTAGTATCCTTTTTTTCTAAATAAATATAACTACTTATCCATTTTTCGAATT